>NZ_JBSFDA010000012.1:0-112377 GCF_053593675.1 Streptomyces sp. NPDC002156
ACCCACAGATTGACGAGGGCGGCGACCAGGAGCATCACGCCGAGGAACGCCTTGAACCAGTCCGGGTTCCAGTTGGCGTACACGATGCCCTGGGACACCATGCCGAAGATGAACGCACCGATCACCGGACCGACCGCCGAGCCGTAACCGCCGGTCAGCAGACAGCCGCCGATCACCGCCGCGATGATGTACAGGAACTCGTTGCCCACGCCCTCACCGGACTGCACCGTGTTGAACGAGAACAGCAGGTGCATCCCCACGAACCAGGCACCCGCGCCCACACCCATGAACAGGGCGATCTTCGTGAACTTGACCGGGACACCGACAGCGCGGGCGCTGTCCTGGCTGCCGCCGACCGCGAAGATCCAGTTGCCGAACTTGGTCCGCAGCAGGATCCACGTCGCGATGGCCGCGAACACCAGCCAGTACACGATCGTGATCTTGAAGTTCACGTCGCCGATACTGAACTCGGAGGCGAAGACCTTCTTGGCCTGGTCGAAGCCGTCCATGTCGGAGATCGAGTCGGACGCCACGTTGCCGGTGAAGATCTTCGTCACGGCGAGGTTGGCGCCCTGGAGGATCAGGAACGAGCCCAGGGTCACCAGGAAGCTCGGCAGCCCGGTCTTGATCAGCAGCCAGCCGTTGAACGCTCCCACCGCCAGCGACACGATGAGCGCGACGATCACGCCCGTCCACACGTTCATGGACAGCTGGAAGCTGAGGATCGCGGCGGTCAGCGCCGAGGTGGTGACCGCGACACCGGCGGAGAGGTCGAACTCCCCGCCGATCATCAACAGGGCCACCGGCAGGGCCATGATGCCCATGACGGAGGCCTGGTACAGCACGGTCGCGAGGGCGCTGGTCTCCCGGAAGGAGGGAGCCACCGCGAAGAAGAACACATACACACCGATGGCGGCGATGAGCGCGCCTACCTCGGGGCGGGCCAGCAGCCTGCGCCCCAGGGACCGCTGGTTGGTGCGGCCGTCCTTCTGTGTGGCCGGCGGAGCCGGCGGCGAGGAACTCGCCGCCGGTGCCGTTGTCTGACTCATGGTCATCACCGAGTGCCCTTCGCGGCGAACGCGGCGATCTCCTTGACGTTGGACTTGTCGACGAACGCAGGACCGGTCAGCACGGGCTGCTCGCCACCACCGCTGTAGTTGCCGTTGTTCTTGAACAGCCACAGACCGTCGACCGCCAAGTAGCCCTGGAGGTACGGCTGCTGGTCGACCGCGAACTGGACGTCGCCCTTCGTGATGGCGTCGGTCATTTCCTTGTTGAGGTCGAAGGTCGCCACCTTGGCCTTGCTGCCGGCGTCACTCACCGACTGCACCGCAGTCAGCGCGTAGCTGGCGCCGAGCGTGACCACGTAGTCAATCGCCTTGTCCTGGTTGAGCTTTGCGGTGATCGTCGACTTCACGGACGGCATGTCGGTGCCGTTGACGTTGAGGACCTCCACCGTGCCGGTGAAGGTCTTCTTCACACCGTCACAACGCTGCGTGAGACCGACGTTGCCCTGCTCCTGGATCACACAGACGGCCTTCTTGGAGCCGAGTTCGTTCAGCTTCTTGCCGAACGCCTCGCCCGCGACGGTCTCGTCCTGGCCGAAGAACTGCTGGAGACCCAGCGTCTTCCAGTCGCTCAGACCGGAGTTGAGGCCGACCACGGGGATGCCCGCGGCCGTCGCCTTGGCCACGGCGTCCTTCATGGCGTCCGGCTTCGCCAGCGTGATGGCGATGCCGTCGACCTTCTGGGCAATCGCGTTCTCGACGAGGTTGGCCTGGTTGCCCGCGTTCGGGTCGGCCGAGTAGATGAGCTTGACGTTGTCCTTGTCCGCGGCGGCCTGGGCGCCCTTGCGGACGATGTCCCAGAAGGTGTCACCAGGCGCCTGGTGGGTGACCAGGGCGACGGTCATCTGGGGGGTGGTGGCCTTGCCCGCAGAGGCGTCGGTGCCGCCCTCCTCCGAGTCCTTGCCGCCGGAACTGCTGGAGCAGCCCGCAAGGACCAGGGCCGCTGCCGCGGCAGCGGCAACAACGGGGGCGATTCTGCGGGAGCGAGAAGAGCGGTCCATCTTTCCTGCACCTCACTGTGCGACCGGGGAGAGGGTGGGGATCTTAGCGATCCCGGGCCCGGGTCCCGGAGGTCCGGGCCGTGTGCCGCGAACACGGCAGTCGTGTTGGGACCGAATCCAAATGCTTGGAACTGTCCGCTGTCAATACTTTGTTAAGACATCATTTCACAAGCAGGTCAGAATGTAAGAACAAACCCTTGACAGCGTCGCCCTCCGAGTCCTACACCTGGGAGACGACAGGCCCCTCGGGACCCGCATCCTCCGCAGCTCGAAGGAGCATCGCATGACCGAGTCAGCCCCGCCCTTCGACCTGGTCACCATGGGCCGCATCGGAGTTGATCTCTATCCGCTGCAGTCCGGTGTACCGCTGACCCTAGTGCAGACGTTCGGAAAATTTCTCGGTGGGTCCGCCGCCAACGTCGCGGTCGCGGCGGCCCGTCTGGGCCGTTCCTCGGCCGTCGTGACCCGTACCGGAACCGACCCTTTCGGCGACTATCTGCACCAAGCGCTCAAGGAATTCGGGGTCGACGACCGCTGGGTGACGCCCGTGGAGGGCCTGCAGACTCCGGTCACATTCTGCGAACTTTTTCCGCCGGACGACTTCCCGCTGTACTTCTACCGTCGGCCGACCGCCCCTGACCTGCAGATACGCACCGAGGAGCTGGATTTCTTCGGAATCCGGGCGGCCCGCGTCTTCTGGATCACCGGCACCGGCCTGAGCGAGGAACCGAGCCGCTCGGCCACACTCGCCGCCCTGAAGGCCCGCGACCGGTCGGGCACCACGGTGTTCGACCTGGACTGGCGGCCGATGTTCTGGCGGGACCCCGAGGAAGCCCGCCCGTACTACGCCGAGGCCCTGCGCCACGCGACCGTGGCGGTCGGCAACCTCGACGAGTGCGAGATCGCCACCGGCGTACGCGAACCACACGCCTGCGCCGAGGAGTTGCTCGCCGCCGGGGTCGAGCTGGCCGTCGTCAAGCAGGGCCCCAAGGGCGTGCTGGCGGTGCACCGCGACGGCACCACGGCCGAGGTCCCGCCGGTGCCCGTCGAGGTGGTCAACGGCCTGGGCGCGGGCGACGCGTTCGGCGGCGCGCTGTGCCACGGGCTGCTGTCCGGCTGGGAGCTGGAGCGGACCATGCGGTACGCCAACGCGGCCGGCGCCCTCGTCGCCTCCCGCCTCGCCTGCTCGTCCGCGATGCCCACCGAGTCCGAGGTCGACGGCCTCCTCGCGAGCGGATCGCGCCGATGAAGCCGCCCCGGCCACCGAAACAGCTGAAACCTGTGCACCCCCTGCAGCCTGTGAACGAGCACGGGACGGCGGCGACCCCGGCGATCCCGACTATTCCGGGGACGGCCGATCGGGCGCCCCTGACCCCCGAACGGAGCCTGTCTTGACCATCAGCATCGCCGATCTCGCCACGCTGAGAGCCCGGCACCCGGAGGCCGTCGCGGAGGCCGCCGCCCGCCGGGTCCGGCGACCCCTGATCGGCGACAGCGGGCGACTCATGATCGTGGCCGCGGACCATCCGGCGCGTGGCGCCCTGGGCGTCGGCGACCACCGGCTCGCCATGGCCAACCGCGCCGACCTGCTGGAACGCCTGTGCGTGGCACTGTCCCGGCCCGGTGTGGACGGGGTGCTGGCCACCGCCGACATCCTGGACGACCTGCTGCTGCTCGGCGTGCTCGACGACAAGGTTGTCATGGGGTCGATGAACCGCGGCGGGCTGGCCGGCGCGGTCTTCGAGATGGACGACCGCTTCACCGGCCACCGCGCCCAGGACATCGCCCGGCTGCGCTTCGACGCGGGCAAGCTGCTGCTGCGCATCAACTACGACGACCCGGGCTCGCTCACCACCCTGGAGTCCACCGCCCGGGCCGTGGACGACATGGCGGCGCTCCGACTGCCGCTGTTCGTCGAGCCGTTCATCTCGCACCGGGTCGACGGCCGGGTACGCAGCGATCTGTCCGCCGAGGCGGTCACCCGCTCGATCGCCATAGCGTCGGGGCTCGGCGGCACCTCCGCCTACACCTGGCTGAAACTCCCCGTCACGCACGACCCGGACGACATGGCCGAGGTACTGGAGACGTCGACGCTGCCCGCCGTGCTGCTGGGCGGCGAGGTCGGCGACGACCAGGAGGGCGCGTACGAGAAGTGGCGCAAGGCGCTGCGGCTGCCGACCGTGCAGGGCCTGGTCGTGGGCAGGTCGCTGCTCTACCCGTCTTCGGGCAGTGTGGAGACGGCCGTGGACACGGCGGTGGGGCTGCTGTGAACCGAGTCAACGGCAGGCTCGCCGTGAACCGTGGCCGCGAAGGCGTGGCTGTGAACCGCGACCGCGCTGGCGTGGCCGTGAACCGAGGCAACGAAGGCAAGGCCGTGAACAGGGTCAACACGGGACCCGCTGTGAACGCGGCCGAAACGGAATCCGCCGTGAACCGAAGCGACACGGATCCCGCTGTGAACACGGGTGACACCAGATCCGCCGTGAACAGGAGTGACAGACCATGACCACCGCCTACCACCTCCCGGCAGGCAAGGCCCTCGGCGGCCCGTACGTCGTCGACGTCAACCCCGAGAAGGCCGGCTGGGGCTACTCCAGCCTCCGGGTGCTGGAGCTGCCCCCGGGCGGCTCACACACCTTCTCCACCGGCGACGGCGAGTGGATCGTGCTCTCCCTGAGCGGTTCCTGCACCGTCGACGCGACGGACGATTTCGGCCACTCCACCTTCGAGGTGCACGGTCGCGACAGCGTGTTCAGCGGCGTCAGCGACTTCGTGTACGTGCCACGCGACGCCCGTGCGACCATCACCTCCCCCGCAGGCGGGCGCTTCGCCCTCACCGGCGCCCGCTGCACGCGGCGGCTGCCTGCGCGCTACGGGCCCGCCTCCTCCGTCCCGGTGGAGCTGCGCGGCACCGGGAACTCCTCCCGGCAGGTCAACAACTTCGGCGCGGCGGGCGTCTTCGAGTGCGACAAGCTGATCGCCGTCGAGGTGATCACACCCGGCGGGAACTGGTCGTCCTTCCCGCCGCACAAGCACGACGAGCACCGGCCCGGCGAGGAGTCCGTCCTTGAGGAGATCTACTACTTCGAGTTCGCGGACCACAAGGGCACACCCGGCCTCGGCTACCAGCGCGTCTCCCCGTCCGGCCAGGGCCGGAACACGGACGTGCTGGCCGAGGTGCGCGGCGGGGACGTCGTCCTCATCCCCGACGGCTGGCACGGGCCGTCCATGGCCGTGCCCGGCCACCACATGTACTACCTGAACGTCATGGCGGGCCCCGAGGCCGACCGTGCCTGGCTGATCTGCGACCACCCCGATCACGCCTGGGTCCGCTCCACCTGGCCCGAACAGCCCGTCGACCCCCGCCTTCCCCTCTACACGGCCCCGGAGAAGTCCTGATGAGCACCACCCCTACCCGCCGTCTGACCGTCGCCCAGGCGCTGGTGCGGTTCCTGTCCGTCCAGTACACGGAGCGTGACGGCGTACGCCACCGGCTCATCGCCGGAACGTGGGGCATTTTCGGCCACGGCAATGTGGCGGGCCTCGGTCAGGCGCTGCTGGAGGCCGGTGAGGACGCGATGCCGTTCCACCAGGGCCGCAACGAGCAGGCGATGGTCCACGCGGCCGTCGGCTACGCCCGCCAGCTGAACCGCCTCTCGACGCAGGCCGTCACCACCTCCATCGGCCCCGGCGCCACCAACCTCGTCACCGGCGCCGCCCTCGCGACCATCAACCGCCTCCCGGTGCTCCTGCTCCCCGGCGACTACTTCGCGACGCGCAGCGCGGACCCGCTGCTCCAGCAGTTGGAGCACCCGGTCGAGGCGGACCTGTCCGTCAACGACACCCTGCGCCCGGTCTCCCGCTACTTCGACCGGGTGACACGCCCGGAGGCGCTGATCCCGTCCGCGCTGAACGCCGTACGCGTCCTCACGGACCCGGTGGAGACCGGTGCCGTGACGCTCGCGCTGCCGCAGGACGTACAGGCGGAGGCGTACGACTGGCCGGAGGAGTTCTTCGCCGAGCGCGTCTGGCACGTCCGGCGTCCCGCGCCCGACCCGTACGAGCTGACCGAGGCGGTTCAGGCGATCCGGGCCGCCCAGCGTCCGCTGATCGTCGCGGGCGGCGGGATCCACCACAGCCAGGCCGAGGACGCGCTGAAGGCACTGGTGGACGCCACCGGCATCCCCGTGGCCTCCACGCAGGCCGGCAAGGGCTCCCTGCGCTACGACCACCCCGCCGACCTGGGCGGCATCGGCCACACCGGCACCGCCGTCAGCGACGACCTGGCCCGCACCGCCGACCTGATCATCGGCGTCGGCACGCGCTACACGGACTTCACGACCGCCTCGAACACCCTGTTCCAGGACCCGGCCGTACGGTTCCTCAACCTCAACATCACCGCCTTCGACGCCCACAAGCTGGCGGCGCGGACGCTGGTCTGCGACGCGCGCGCCGGGCTCACAGCGTTGACCGCGGCATTGTCCGATCACCGTGTGAACTCGGCTTACGAGGCTGAGTACCGTGCCGGCAAGGACCGCTGGGAGCAGGTTGTCGACACCGCTTTCAGCGCCGACGACAACGCCGTGCCCACCCAGACGCAGGTGCTGGGCGCCCTGGACGCGGTCGTCGGTGACGACGACGTCATCATCAACGCGGCCGGTTCGCTCCCCGGTGACCTGCACAAGCTGTGGCGGGCCCGCAGCCCCCGCCAGTACCACCTGGAGTACGGCTTCTCCTGCATGGGCTACGAGATCCCCGCCGGGATCGGTGTTCAGCAGGCCGCTCCGGACACCCCGGTCTGGTCGCTGGTCGGTGACGGCACCTATCTGATGATGCCGACGGAGATCGTCACCGCCGTCCAGGAGGGCCTGCCGGTCAATCTGGTCCTCATCCAGAACCACGGGTACGCCTCCATCGGCGGCCTCTCCGAGTCGGTCGGCGGCGAGCGCTTCGGCACGCCCTACCGCTTCCGGGCCGCCGACGGCACCTTCACCGGCGCCCCGCTGCCGGTCGACCTCGCGGCCAACGCGGCCAGCCTCGGCATGGACGTCCTGCGCGCCAAGACCGTCGGCGAGCTGCGTGCGGCCCTGGCGACGGCCCGCGAGTCGGACCGGCCGACCTGTGTGTACGTCGAGACGGACCCGGCGCCGACCGCTCCCCCGGCGGAGGCCTGGTGGGACGTACCGGTCGCCGAGACGGCCGTCCGCGAGGCAGCCGTACAGGCGCGTGTCACATACGACCGCCAGGTCGCCGACCGCCGCCGGCACCTCTGACCCACCGGCCCCTCTCCCCCTGGAGGGGCCGTACCCCCTGAAAGGCCCGCACCATGAAGACCATCACCCACTGGATCGACGGCAAGCCCGTCGAGAGCACGTCCGGCCGTTTCGGTGCCGTATACAACCCGGCCACCGGAGCGCAGGAGAAGCAGGTCGCCTTCGCGTCGGTGGACGAGGTGGACGCCGCGGTCGCCTCCGCGAAGGCCGCGTACGAGACGTGGGGCGCGGCCTCGCTCGCCAAGCGGACGTCGGTGCTGTTCAAGTACCGGGAGCTGCTGGACGCGCATCGCGACGAGATCGCGGCGCTGATCACCGCCGAGCACGGCAAGGTGCACAGCGACGCGCTCGGCGAGGTGGCGCGCGGGATGGAGATCGTCGAGCTGGCCTGCGGGATCAGTGTGCAGTTGAAGGGCGAGCTGTCGACGGAGGTGGCGACCCGGGTCGATGTCTCGTCGATCCGCCAGCCGTTGGGGGTCGTCGCGGGCATCACGCCGTTCAACTTCCCCGCCATGGTGCCGATGTGGATGTTCCCGCTGGCGATCGCGTGCGGCAACACCTTCGTGCTGAAGCCGTCCGAGAAGGACCCGTCGGCCTCGTACCGGCTGGCCGAACTGGCCTCCGAGGCGGGCCTTCCGGACGGTGTGCTGAACATCGTGCAGGGCGACAAGGTGGCGGTGGACCGCATCCTGGAGCACCCGGACGTCGAAGCGGTGTCGTTCGTCGGCTCGACGCCGATCGCAAAGTACATCCAGTTCAAGGCAGTTGAGCACGGCAAGCGCGTGCAGGCCCTGGGCGGCGCCAAGAACCACATGCTGGTCCTGCCGGACGCCGATCTGGACTACGCCGCCGACCAGGCGATCAACGCGGCCTACGGTTCGGCGGGCGAGCGCTGTATGGCGGTGTCGGTCGTGGTCGCGGTCGGTGACACGGGCGACGAGCTGGTCGGCCGGATCGCCGAGCGCGCGAAGAGCCTGCGCATCGGCCCCGGCACCGACCCCGAGTCGGAGATGGGCCCGCTGATCACGCGCGAGCACCGCGACAAGGTGGCGTCGTACGTGGCGAGTGCGGCGGCGCAGGGCGCGGAAGTCGTGGTGGACGGCACCGGATACACGGTGGCGGGCCACGAGGACGGCTTCTTCCTCGGCGTATCGCTGCTGGACAAGGTGCCGGTGACGGCGGACGCGTACCGTGACGAGATCTTCGGTCCGGTGCTGTGCGTGGTGCGCACGGAGACGTACGACGAGGCCATCGCGCTGATCAACGGCTCGCGTTGGGGCAACGGTACGGCGATCTTCACCCGGGACGGCGGCGCCGCCCGCCGCTTCCAGCTGGAGGTGAAGGCGGGCATGGTCGGTGTGAACGTGCCGATCCCGGTGCCGGTCGGCTACCACTCCTTCGGTGGCTGGAAGGATTCCCTCTTCGGCGATCTGCACATCTACGGCAACGACGGCATCGCCTTCTACACCCAGGGGAAGGTCATCACCACGCGCTGGCCCGATCCGTCCGACGGCGGTATCAACCTCGGTTTCCCCAGCCACTCCTGACGCAGCATCACTATCTGACGCATCGTCATTACCTGAAGGGAGGTGCCCCGGTGGCGACACCCGGTGATCGTGCCCGTGCGGTGTCCGGCTCCCCGCTCGACACCCTGGACTTCACGCTGGACCGCTCCAGCCCGGTCCCGCTCTACTACCAGCTGGCTCAGCAGCTGGAGGCGGCGATCGAGCACGGAGTCCTGGCGCCGGGCAATCTCCTGGGCAACGAGATCGACCTGTCGGTCCGGCTCGGCCTGTCCAGACCCACGGTCCGCCAGGCGATCCAGTCCTTGGTGGACAAGGGCCTGCTGGTACGCCGTAGAGGCGTCGGTACGCAGGTCGTGCACAGCCAGGTCAAGCGCCCGCTCGAACTGAGCAGCCTGTACGACGACTTGGAGGCGGCCGGACAGGGGCCGACCACGCAGGTCCTGCGCAACGAGGGGCAGCCGGCGTCCGCCGAGATCGCCGCCGCCCTCGGGGTGAAGGAGGGCAGCGAGGTCGTCGTGCTGGAGCGGCTGCGCTGCACGCACGGCGAGCCGGTGGCGTTCCTCGTCAACTACCTGCCCTCGGGGCTCCTCGAACTCGACGCCGCCCGGCTGGAGTCGACGGGCCTGTACCGGATGCTGCGCGGCGCGGGCATCACCCTGCACAGCGCCCGGCAGACCGTCGGTGCCCGCTCGGCCACCGAGGCGGAGGCCAAACGCCTGGAGGAACCGGAGGGCGCCGCCCTGCTCACCATGCAGCGCACGGCGTACGACGACACCGGACGGGCCGTGGAGTACGGCACTCACATCTACCGGGCGTCGCGTTACGCCTTCGACTTCCAGCTGCTGATGCGACCCTGAGTCCCGTCCCGGCTGTCCTCGTCGTCCTCCTCCGTGAGCTGCGCGAAATCGGTGACGACGGGGGCGAGTTGGCCCGTTGCCCACAGGGGCAGCTGGTCGCGGTGGTGTGCATTCCCGGCGACGCCGTTCGCGCCCAGCGGGACGATCCAGAGGCTGTTGTCACGGTCGGCGAGGTCCCAGACGTACCGGGCGGAGGGGCCGCGTGAGCTGAGGTCGGTGAGGCCAGGAACGCTGGAGGTGGCGAGGACACAGTCGTGGTCGCCGCCGAGTCCGGGCCACGGCTCCTCGTCGCCGCTGGCGGGGAGAGCCCTCAGCGGGGCGAGGCGGTGCAGTTCGCCCCAGGTCACCGGGCCGGCTTCGGCAGTCTCCTCCAGCACGTCGGCGACGATGCCCGGGAGGTCGAGGTCGGGCAGCAGGTCCGTGGACAGGAGGTTTTCCAGCGCGAACGCGACCTTGCCGGTGAGGTTCAGCCAGGGCTCGAACACCGCCGGATAGGGCAGCGGCCCGGTGAGGCTCTTCAGCTGCGGGGCGGCGGCGATCCGGCGTACGACGGCCGAGCGCAGGCGCGCGTAGTCGGCCGCGGCCGTGCTGTCGGCGTCCATCCGGCGGTCCCAGGCGAGGAGGCGCTTGCGCAGGCCTGCGGCGGCGGGGGTGCGGGGGTCCGTTTCCGCGACTCGGTCCAACAGGGGTGCGGCCGAGGGGAGTTGGGTGTCCATGTGGACGGTCGTCATCTCCGGGGCCGTCCAGTCGTGGGAGCGGCGGAGCAGTTCGGTGATGCGGTCGGCGCGGTGGGGCGGGGCGAACTCCGTGCCGAGGGGCGTGGCGATGCCCCGGGCGTTGGCCATGACGGCGAGGTCGTCGACCTCGGCGCGCGGGGTGTCGTGGCGGCCCCGCCAGTCGTGGCCCGGCTGCCAAGCGGGGACGACCCGGAGCGTGTTGTAGCGGTGGCGGACCGGGACGTACCCGGCGACCCGGTGCAGCAGTCCGCCCTCCGTGTCGGCGGCATGGACGACGTTCACGGGCTCGATCCAGCGGTCGAACGCCCGGTCGACGTCGGCGACGGTACGGGCGTGCAGCAGGGCCGGGAGCGCGGCGAAGCCGAGGTCGGCGGTGACGCGGGGCGGGTAGCGCAGGCTGATGACGGTCGCCTCGCCGCCCGCGCCGTCGAGGTTCCGGGTGTCGCCGATGATGACCGGGCCGCGTTCCGTCTCGATCACGTCGACGTCGACCGGGTCGCCGCCCGCGACCTCGACGGCCTCCCGGTGCCGGTGGAGGACGGGTCGCCGGCCGTCGGGGCCCAGCGCCTCCACCTGGCCGTCCTCCGTGCCGCGCAGTCGCTCCTCGTACAGGTCGTGGTAGTCGGCCATGGCGTTGGTGATGGCCCAGGCGACCGTGCCGGTGTGGCCGAAGTGGGCAATGCCCGGGACGCCCGGTACGGCAAAGCCGACGACGTCGAACTCCGGGCAGGACAGGTGCAGTTGCTGATAGAAGCCGGGGTTCTGGAGGGGCCGGTGCGGGTCGCCCGCGATGATCGGGGCGCCGTGTGCGGTGCGGTGTCCGGGGACGAGCCAGCCGTTGGAGCCGGCGGTGCCCGGGCCGTCCGTGGCGAAGAGTTCGAGGGCGTGGTCGCCGAGGCGGCGGGCGACCTCCTCGCGCCACAGTTTGGTCGGGAAGCCCGCGAACAGGATGTGGTGGGCGAGCCAGACTCCGAGGGGTGTCCACGGCTGCCAGGGCGTCGGGGCGAGCCCGGTCGCCGCGAACTCCGGTGCGGCGGCGGCCCCTTGCTCCAGACCGGCATTGACCCCGTCGACGTACGCCGTGACCCAGGCGGCGGTGGCGGGGTCGAGGGCGTCGAAGCAGCGGCGGGCGGTGTCGTCGAGGCGGGCCCGGCGGGCGAGGAGGTCCCAGGAGAGGGAGGGGGCGCCGAGGAAGGCGGCTGCGGTGCCCTGGGAGCGGTGGCGTTCGACCTCGATCTGCCAGGCGCGGTCTCGGGCGGCGTTCCGGCCCTGCGCGTAGGCGAGTTGGAGGGGGTCGGCGGCACGGAGGTGCGGGATGCCCCAGGCATCGCGGTAGGTACGGCTCTTGCTCGGCACTGGCTGCGCTCCCTGCACTCTGGGCATCCTGTCGACTGGATACCCCTTAACACCGACACGGAAAGTTAGCTTAGGCTAAGCTAACTTCACGGGAAGCGGCTCGTGTCATGCACGCCGTCAGGGGGAGGTACCACGCCATGGGCGCATCAGTCGTCGACTCCTATCCGATGCCCGACAGCTCCGCCGTACCGCGCTCGGCCCATCCGTGGGCGATCGATCCGGCACGCGCCGCCCTGCTCGTCCACGACATGCAGAATCCCTTCGTGCAGGCCTTCCCGGAGGGCGGCTCGCCCGTCGTGGAGCTGGTCGAGAACATCGCGACCCTGCGCGAGCTGGCCGGCACGCTGGGCATGCCCGTCGTCTTCAGCGCGGAGACCAACGCGGCCTCGATCGTCCCCCGGCTCGCTCCGCGCGTGGGCGAGCATCTGCTGCTGAACGTGCGCCACAACGCCTTCCTGCGCAGCCATCTCGGCCGACTGCTGCGCGAGGCGGGACGGGACCAGCTCATCCTGTGCGGGGTCCGCGCCCACCTCGGGATACTGCTGACGGCGGCGGACGCGTTCATGCACGACATCCAGCCGTTCATCGTCGCCGACGCGGTGGCCGACGACTGCGCGGAGGACCACACGATGGCCCTCAAGTGGGTGGCGCGCACGGGAGTCGTGTGCACCACCGACCAACTGCTGCGGGAGCTGCTGCACGGAAAGGCCGCCGCACAAGGGTTCTGACGATTCGTCAAAACCTCTGCGGTCATACGGCTGTTGGGATTCCGCTATCGGGAGCAGGGCCGTCCCGGATACTCCACGCTCTCCGGTACGCCCGCCGCGCGCATCCTGCGCAGCACCTCGCCCCGGATCGCCTCGTCGTCGATGTAGAGGGGGCAGTTGACGTCCCGGTCGAACACCAGGACTTCCCCGGCGGTCTCCCAGAGCACCCATCGGGGTGCGTGCGGCGAGTCCTGCCACAGATGGGTGTAGTCGCCGATGACGTCCGTCGTCGGAGCGCTCACAGCGTTCCCTCCTCGGTCTCCCGGCCGTCGACGAGTGTCGCCACGACCTCGATGTCCCCGATGCGCGAACTGTCGACGCTTCTGGGATCGTCTCCCAGAACGACGACATCGGCACGCCTGCCCGGCGTGAGGCTTCCCACGCTGTCCTCCCAGTGGCAGGCCCAGGCGCCGTCGACGGTGTACGCGCGCAGCGCCTCGTCGACGGTGATGCCCTCGTCCGGACCGATCAACTGCCCTGACAGCGAGGCCCGTTCGACCATGAACTGGATGGCCCGCAGCGGCGCCCCGTCCGTCACCGGCCGGTCGGAACTGCCCACCAGCCGGATACCGTGCTCCAGGAAGCCGCGCCCCCGGTACAGCCAGGGCGCCCGCTCCTCCCCCATGATCGACGCGTAGTCGTCGCCGAAGTACCGCAGGAAGTTGGGCTGTACGACGGCCGTCGCGCCGAGCGCCGCCAGCCGGGGCAGCTGATCGGGCCGGATCAGCCCGGCGTGCTCGATCCGGTGCCGGGCGCCCGGCCGTGGCCGCAGCCGCTGTGCCTCCTCCAGCGCGTCGATCGCGACGTCGGCCGCGCGGTCGCCGATGGCGTGCACCGCGAGCTGCCAGCCGGCGAGATGCCCGTCCACGATGGTCCGGGTGAGGAGTTCGGGGTCCTCCTGCAACTGCCCTGCGGTGTCGAGCCCTTGATAGGGGCTGCTGAGCGCGGCGGTACGGGCCATCATGCCGCCGTCGGTGTACACCTTCAGCGCGCCGACGGACAGCCAGTCGTCGCCGAGGCCCGTACGCAGCCCGAGGTCGATGGCGCGCGGGATGCCGTCGTCCTCGTGCGCGGTGACGGGGTGCAGCCGGTCGGCGGCCACCATCAGCTGGACCCGCAGGGGCAACAGGCCACGTTCCCGGGCGAGTTGGTAGGCGCCCAGCTCGACCGGGCTGTTGCCGAGCAGGGCGCCGCCGATGCCCGCCTCGGCGCACGCGGTGACCCCCTCGGCGAGACAGGCCCGGGCTGCCCGACCGATGGCCTCCGCCAACTCCTCCTGGGAGTGCGGGAGTCGGAGCGCGCGGGCCGCGCCCATGGCCCCTTCGGCGAGGAAGGCGCCCTCGTGCGGGACGAGGCCGGGCAGCAGATCCAGCACCGGGCTGCTGACCGCGCAGCCGTGTCCGGAGTCGTGCATCAGGAGCACCTTGCGGCCGGCGGCGGCCTTGTCCAGTTCGGCGAGGGTCAGATGCCTGCCGAGCCCGCGCTGGTCGTACCCCGCGACGTCCACCCAGCCACCGGGCGCCACCTGCGCCGCCGCCTCGGCCACGACCGCGAGCACGTCCTCGACCCGGTCGCACGGCGCCACCGTGGGCGTAGCCGCCTTGAACCCAGTCCAGGCCAGGTGCACATGGCTGTCGATGAACCCGGGCAGCACGGTCGCGCCCTGGAGGTCGATCACCCGCTCGGCGGGCAGCCCGGCCACCGCGTCGTCCAGGCCCACGATCCGGCCCCGCCAGATGCCCAGGTCGTGGGCGACGGGGTGGTCGGGGTCCATGGTGAGGATGCGGGCGTTGGTCAGTCGCGTGGTGAGCATGGGGTGTCAGTTCCTCGTCGAGGGTCCGGATCCGGGCTTCAGTCTCTCGGCTCCATGCGCTCCACAAGGCTCTTGGGCCGCATGTCCGTCCTGTTGGACTCGATGTGGTCCAGGCACTCCTGACGGGGAGCTGGGCCGTGGACGACGGTCCAGCCGGCCGGCACGTCGACGAAGTCCGGCCAAAGGCTGTGCTTGGCCCTCGTCGTTGACGAGCACGGAGTAGACGCCGTCGAGGTTCTCGAAGGGGTTCGTCATGGAGTGTTCCTCTCTCAGGGGCTACTGCGAATGGGGTGGGTTCAGGGGGATCGCCGATGGTCTCGGCCCGGTCCACCAGCGCCCCGAGTGCCCGGAACCAGCGTTCGGCGAGGTCCCGTACCGCTTCCTCGGGGGCGTACGACCAGTCGGTGGCCTCGGGGACACCGAAGCGGCCCATGTAGTTGAACTCGATCTGCGGGCGGCCGAGTTGGGCCAGCTCGGGGCAGCGGGGCGGTCAGGTGCTCCCGTACGCGGGCGAGCGCCGAGTCGAGCACGGGGCCGCCGGCGAGTGCGTCGCCGAGGTCCACGGTCCCGGTGTCCAGCCGCACCGGGGCGACCGTGCCTGACCAAAAGTTCCCAGCCCCGGCGGACCCCATTCCCACCACTACTATTAAGGTCTGCCTAACCTAAGGGAGTTACCGTTGGAGACCGCACGGTGACGCGGGGCAGAAGGGTTCGCCCCGTTCTTCTTGTGGCGGTGCTGGGCGCCGTCCTGCTCGGGCTGTGTCTTCTGTCACTCGCCCTCGGCGCGGCCAGTATTCCGCCCGATCAGGTGGTGCGGGCGCTGTTCGGTGACGCGCCCAGCCGGTTCGTCGACAACGTCATCTGGTCTGCGCGGGTACCTCGTACGACCCTCGGGCTGACGGCCGGAGCGGCGCTCGGCCTGTCGGGCGCGCTCATGCAGGCGCTGACCCGCAATCCGCTCGCGGACCCGGGAATCCTCGGGGTGAGCGCCGGTGCCTCGTTCGCGATCGTGCTGGCTGTCGGAGTGTTCGGATTCGGGTCGTTCTACGGGTACGTGTGGTTCGCGTTCGCGGGTGCGATGGCCGCCAGCGTCCTCGTGTACTTCCTGGGCAGGCTCGGGCGCTCCGGGCTCACCCCGGTCAAACTGGCGCTCTCCGGCATCGCGGTGACCTCCCTCCTCTCCTCCCTGACCAGCGCGATCGTGCTGACCGACGCCGACGCGCTCAACCGCTACCGCTTCTGGTCAGCGGGCTCGATGGCCGACCAGGACGGCGACACCGTCCTGCGGATCCTGCCCTTCCTCGCCGTGGGCGCGCTGCTGGCCTTCGCCTCCGCGCCCGCCCTCAACAGCATGGCCCTGGGCGACGACGTGGCGGCCTCGCTCGGCCGACGCCTCGGCCTGGTCCGGCTCCAGGGCGTCACGGCGGTCACGCTGCTGACCGGGGCGGCCGTCGCGGTCATCGGCCCGGTCGTCTTCATCGGGCTCGTCGTACCGCATGTCGCCCGGGTGCTGGCCCAGATGGCGGGGATCGGCCCCGACCAGCGCTGGCTGCTGCCGCTGTCCGCCGTACTCGCGCCGAGTCTGCTGCTCGCCGCGGACATCATCGGGCGCCTGATCGCCCGGCCCATCGAGGTCCAGGCCGGGGTGATCGTCGCCTTCATCGGCGGGCCGTTCTTCATCGCCCTGGTGCGGCGGCGGAAACTGGCGGAGGTGTGAGGATGACGAACCCCAAGTCCCCGGGTGAAGCGACCACATTGACGCCCACACCCACGCCTGCTCCCACTCCCACTCTCGTACGTGTCCAACGCACCTACCGGCTGGCCGTGCCCCCGGTCTCCGGGATCCTCCGCCCTCGCCTCGTGACGGTCGGCGCGCTGCTGGCCGTGGGCATGTTCATCCTCTTCTGCTGGAGCCTGACGATCGGCGACTACCCGATCGCCTTCGGGGACGTCGTACGCGCCCTGGTCGGGTCCGGCGACCCCGGTACCGTCCTCGTCGTCCAGGAACTGCGGCTGCCCCGCGCCCTGGTGGGGCTGCTGGCCGGCATCGCGTTCGGGGTGTCAGGCGGCCTCTTCCAGACCATGACCCGCAATCCTCTGGCCAGCCCCGATATGATCGGCCTCACCCAGGGCGCGGGTACGTTCGTGGTCGCGGGCATCGTCCTGGGCTGGGACGGCGGCCTCGGCACCCAGACACTCGGTCTGCTCGGCGCGCTGACCACGGCCCTCGTCGTGTACGCGCTGGCCTGGCGGCGTGGGACGACCGGCTACCGGATCGTCCTGGTCGGGATCGGCGTCGCCTGGATCTGTACGAGCGCCACCGACTACCTGGTCGCCAAGGGCGGCCGGTTCCAGGCGCAGGCCGCGCTGGGCTGGCTGGTCGGCAACCTCAACGGCCGTACGTGGTCGGACGTCGGCCCGCTCGCGATCGCCCTGGCCGCCCTCCTCCCGACGGCACTGCTGCTGGGCAGACTGCTGCGTACGCTCCAACTGGGCGACGACGTGGCGACCGGTCTCGGGACCCGCGTCCAGCCCGTACGCCTCGCCATCCTGCTCTCCGGCGTCGGCCTGATCGCCTTCGCGACGGCCTCCGCCGGACCGGTCGCCTTCGTGGCGCTGGCCGCCCCGCAGATCGCCCAGCGCCTCGCCCGCACCCCCTGGCCGCCGACGGTCGCCTCGGGTCTCACCGGGGCACTGATGGTGCTGGGCAGCGATCTGATCGCCCGTACGCTGATCTCCGGCACGGAACTGCCGGTCGGAATCGTCACCGGCGTGCTCGGCGCGCCCATCCTGCTCTGGCTGCTCGTCCGCGCCAACCGCGCGGGTTCAGGAGGCTGATCCCCATGTCGACGGACCCCACGATGCCGACTGACGCCCTGTCCACGGCCGAGGTCACGACCACCACCGAGGACACCATGCCGGCCGATCCCCTGCCCACGGCTTCGGAGCCGGCGGCCGACCCGGACCTGAGAGCGAAAGGCCTCCGGTTGTCGTACGACAACCGGGTGGTCGTGGACGGCCTTGACCTGGCGGTGCCGCCCGGGCAGATCACGGCGATCGTCGGCGCCAACGCGTGCGGCAAGTCAACGCTGTTGCGTGCACTGGCCCGCTTGCTCGTACCCCGCGAGGGCGCGGTCCACCTGGACGGACGGGCCCTCCAGTCCTTCCCCACACGGGAGTTGGCGCAGCGCTTGGGCATCCTGCCTCAAAGCCCGGTGGCACCGGAGGGGTTGACGGTCATCGACCTCGTCAACCGGGGCCGGTCGCCGCACCAGACCTGGTGGCGGCAGTGGTCCAAGGCGGACGAGCAGGCCGTGCACGAGGCGCTCGCCGCGACCAACATGACCGACCTCGCGGACCGTCCGGTGGACGAGCTGTCCGGTGGTCAGCGGCAGCGGGCGTGGATCGCCATGGCGGTCGCCCAGGGCACGCCGGTACTCCTCCTGGACGAGCCGACGACTTATCTCGACCTGGCCCACCAGATCGACGTACTGGACCTCATCACGGACCTCAACCGCCGCGAGAACCGCACGGTCGTGATGGTCCTGCACGACCTCAACCAGGCCTGCCGGTACGCCGATCACGTGGTGGCGATGAAGTCGGGGCGGATCGTGGCGGAGGGGGCGCCGGCGGAGGTCATCACGGCGGAGACGGTGGAGGACGTCTTCGACCTGAACTGCCGCATCACCCTGGACCCGGTCAGCAACACACCGATGGTCATTCCCATGGGCCGCCACCATCAGGACGTGCGTGCTGAGACGACACCCTGAGGATCGAGGGAACCGACATGCGGACGTGCGGACGTCGCCAGTTGAGCAACTGAAGGGTTTTCGCCCCCGCCGCCCCTACCCGTCCCATCCCGTTCCTGGGGGCTGCGCCCCCAGACCCCCGCTGTCGGCCTGAACGGCCTCGTCCTCAAACGCCGGACAGGCTGAGTGGGTGGTGCGGGCCGGCGCTGAAAGATCAAGCATCGGCCGGCACCCTCCAGCCCGTCCGGCATCCGACGACGACCGTGCCCAGCTCGCCCCTTCCTACCCACCCACTCCCCTCCGCCGATCTGCACCGGCCGTGGCATTTCAGCCCGTCCGGCGTTTGAGGACGAGCGCGTTCAGCGCGAAAGCGGGGGTCTGGGGGCGCAGCCCCCAGGGATGGGAATGGGTAGGGGCGGCGGGGGCGAGAGAACTACGTCAGGGACGCGCCGTCAGATACCCGCCCTTCGTCCGAAAGTACTCCGTCGCCGCGATCTCCGCCCCGTCCTCCGTCCGCACCCGCTTCACCAACAACCCCCGCAGCCGCCCGTGCCGAGCCTCCGCCACCGCAACGACCACGATGCCGTCGCCCTCCCGGATGAAGATCCGGCCCGGGGTGCCGCCATAGCAGCCCTCCGACACCGCCGCCTCGACGATGCGTATCCGCTGGCCCTCGTAATGCGTGAACGCGTTCGGATACGGGTCCCCGACTGGGCGCGGATCAGGCGTTCGAGGGACTCCGCCGGCCAGCTCCAGTCGATCCGGCTGTCCTCCAGTGATCGCTTGTGGAAGAAGCTCGCCTTGCTGCGGTCCTGCGGGATCCACTCCGCGCGGCCCGACGCGATGAGCGCGAGGGACTCGTGGACCACCGGTGTGATCAAGTCCACAGTGCGGAGTTCGGCGTCGTCCGGCGATTGCGCAGCAGCACCGGGATGCCGTGCTTCTCGGCAAGGTCGGCCACCGAGTCGTCCCAGATTTTTTCGTATACGTGGCCGCTCTTGGGGTGGGTGACCACCATGACCACCTCATGATCTGAGTCCAGCAGAGCCTGGAGCGTGCGGTGCCCCCAGGTCTGATAGCCGAACATGACGACCCGCATAGTCGATCCTTCAATAGGACACGCCATTGCAAGGTAAGGCTAACCTTATTTAATATCAGTGCGCCTAGGGGAAGGGAAGTTGCGGTGAACGCACTGCACGACGAACCGGACGCCATCCATGACGTGCTCGGTATCGGCTTCGGCCCGTCAAATCTGGCGCTGGCCATAGCCATCGCGGAACACAACGCACAAGCCGCGCCCGAGGAGCGCATTCGCGCCGAGTTTCTGGAGCGCCAGCCACGGTTCGGCTGGCACCGCGGCATGCTCATCGACGACGCGACCATGCAGGTGTCCTTTCTCAAGGACCTGGTCACCATGCGCAACCCGACCAGCGACTTCAGCTTCCTGTGTTTCCTGCGGGACCGCGGTCGGCTGGTGGACTTCCTCAACGCGAAGACCCTCTTCCCACTGCGGATCGAGTTCCACGAGTACTTCGAGTGGGCGGCGGCCCGGGTCGCCGCCCAGGTCACGTACGACGCCGAAGTCGTGTCCGTCGAGCCTGTGCTGACCGAGAGCGGCGAGGTCCGCTGGTTCGACGTCGTCAGCCGTGTGCCCGGCTCGCCGGAGCGTACAGTGGTCCGCCGGGCCCGCAACATCTCGGTGGCCGTCGGTCTCGAACCGCATGTGCCGCCCGGCACCGCGCTGTCCGACCGCATCTGGCACAACAGCGAACTGGTGCCGCGTGCCCGCGAGTTGAGCGGTACCGGTGCCTCCGTGGACCGCATTCTCGTCCTCGGCGCGGGCCAGAGCGGCGCCGAGGCGGTCGACTTCCTGCACCGCTCCTTCCCCGACACCGAGGTCTGCGCCGTCTTCGCCAAATACGGCTACACGCCCGCCGACGACAGCCCGTTCGCCAACCGGATCTTCGACCCGGAGGCGGTGGACGTCTACTTCCGGTCCGGGCCGGAGGTGAAACAGTCGCTGTACGACTATCACCGATCCACCAACTACTCGGTGGTGGACATGGACTTGATCGAGTCGCTGTACGCCACGATGTACCGCGAGAAGGTCCAGGGCAACGAGCGGCTGCGGATGCGCAATGTCTCCCGGATCCGGGACGTCGAGCAGTTGGACGACCGGCTGGACGTCACCGTCGAGTATCTCCCCACCGGAGAACGGGAGGTGCTCTCCTGCGACGTGCTCGTGCACGCCACCGGCTATCGCCCCCGGGACATCGACAGCCTGCTGGGCAGAGCGGCGAAACTGTGCCTGCGGGACGACAACGACGCCGTCCGGGTCGGCCGCGACCACCGGGTCGAGGCAGCGCCCGAAGTCACCGCCGGGATCTACCTCCAGGGCGCGACCGAGCACACGCACGGTCTCACCTCGACGCTGCTGTCGACGACCGCCGTACGCTCGGGAGAGATCCTCGACTCCCTGCTCGACCGTCGCACGGTCGATGCGGTCGATGATGCGGTCGATGCACACGCGAGCACCGGGCAAGCGCCATCAACTTAGGGTAGCCTTACCTATATTTCAGCCTGCCCAAGTGCACACATACGCGCTTAGGCAGGCCTTACTGGCCCCATCCGAAATCCGATCCCCGGAGGGGTGCGGGTGAGTAGTCCTTCACAGCTGTCGGGGCGGGACGTCCTGCGACAGACCGTCAGAGGGCAGCGGCGCGATGTCGTCGTCGGCTCGCTGCTCGGCTCCGGCCACCAGTTGGGCGAGGCCATGGTGCCGGTCCTGATCGGTCTGGTCATCGACCGCGCCGTCACGGGCTCCGACACCGGCTCCCTGGTGAGCTGGCTCGTCGTCCTCGCCGTCGTCTACGTCGGTCTCGCGCTCAGCTGGCGCCACAGCGCCTGGTCCGCCGACCGGGCCGCCGCCCAGGCCGAACACACCCTCCGTATCTCCCTCGTACGCCGGGTCCTGGCCCCCGGGGGCGGCGCGGAGGAGGGCCGGCTGCCCGGCGCCCTCGCCAACATCGCCACCGAGGACGCCAAGCGCGCCGGCGCCGTCAACATGGCGGCCATGGCCGGGATTTCGGCGCTCGCCGGCGTCCTCGTCAGCGCGGTCGTCCTGCTGCGTACGTCCGTCACGCTCGGCCTGGTCGTGCTGCTCGGCACTCCGGTACTGCTGTGGCTGGGCCATCTGCTGAGCAAGCCGCTGGAGTCGCGCAGCGAGGCCGAGCAGGAGCGGGCCGCGCACGCCTCGGCGGTCGCCGCCGACCTGGTGGCCGGTCTGCGTGTCCTCAAGGGCATCGGCGGCGAGTCGACCGCCCTGGCCCGCTACCGCACGACCAGCCGCGACTCCCTCCAGGCCACCCTCAAGGCGGCCCGCGCACAGGCCTTCCAGAGCGGCATGGTGCTCACCCTCACGGGTTGCCTCATCGCCGCCGTCGCCCTGGTCGGTGGCCGGCTCGCCGCCCAAGGGGACATCAGTCTCGGCCAGTTGGTGTCGGCGGTCGGGCTAGCCCTCTTCCTCCTCGGCCCGTTGGAAGTACTCGCGTGGGTCAACGCCGAGCTGGCCCAGGGCCGTGCCTCGGCGACCCGGATCGCGGAGGTGCTGGCCGCCCCGCACACCGTCACCCCGGGCACCGCGACCCTGGCCGAGCCGGTGCGCGGCGCGGTCCGCCTCACCGGCGTCAGCCTCGGCGGGCTCCAGGGCCTCGACCTCGACATCGCACCGGGTGAACTGCTCGGCGTGGTCGCGACCGACCCCGCGCACGCCACCGACCTGCTGCGCTGTCTGGCTCGCCTCTCCGACCCGGAGGCGGGCACCGTCGAGCTGGACGGCATCTCCCTGCGGGACCTGGACCCGGCCGAGCTGCGCACCGCGTTGCTGGTGGCCGAGCACGACGCGGACCTCTTCGAGGGCACCGTCCGCAGCAACGTCACGGCGGCGGCCCCCGACGGGGCCGACCCGGAGCCGGCGATGACGGCGGCCGGGGTGGCCCAGGTCGCCCAGACCCTCCCGGACGGCGAGGACACCGCGGTCAGTGAGCAGGGCCGCTCGCTCTCCGGCGGGCAGCGGCAACGCGTCGCGCTGGCCAGGGCGTTGGCGGCCGAGCGGTCCGTCCTGGTGGTCCACGATCCGACCACCGCAGTGGACGCGGTGACCGAGGCGGGCATCGCCACCGGAGTCCGGGAGATCCGCAAGGGCCGTACAACGGTGCTGGTGACCACGAGTCCCGCACTGCTGTCGGTCACCGACCGGGTCGTCCTGCTGGAGGACGGACGGGTGACCGACACGGCCCCGCACGCCGATCTGATACACCGTCATGAGACCTACCGAGCGGCGGTGCTGTCATGAGCGACCACGAACTCCCCGGCATGACACGGGAGTTGCTGCCCACGGCGACGCCCCGGCGCACCCGTGCCGCGGTCGGCGAACTGGTCCGCCCGCACCGCGGGCTCGCCATCGGCGCCTTCGCCGTGATGGTCGCCGCGACCGGTGTCGGACTGCTCGTCCAGCCGCTGCTCGGCCGCATGGTGGACCTGGTCGCCGACCACCGCCCGCCGGACGAACTCACCCTGCCCGTCGTCCTCCTGGTCCTGGTGGCCCTCGCCCAGGGCGGCACCACCGCGCTCGGACTGTCCCTGGTGTCCCGGCTCGGCGAGACCGTACTGGCCCAGCTGCGCGAGCGGTTCGTCGAGCGGGCGCTGCAACTGCCCCTGGAGCAGGTGGAGAAGGCCGGGTCCGGCGATCTCAACGCCCGGGTCACCCGGGATGTCTCGGTGGTCGGCGAGGCGGTGCGCAACGCGCTGCCCGAGCTGGCCCGTTCCCTGCTCGCCATCGTGCTGACCTTCGCCGCGCTGGCCGCCCTGGACTGGCGCTTCCTGCTGGCCGCGCTGCTCGCGGTGCCCATCCAGGCGGGGACCGCGCGGTGGTACGTACGCAACGCGGTGCCCCTGTACGCCGAGCAGCGCATCGCCATGGGGTCCCAGCAGCAGCAGCTCCTGGACACGATCGCGGGCGCCGGGACCGTACGGGCGTTCCGGCTGGAGGAGCCGCACACCGAGTCGGTGACCCGGCGGTCGTCCGCCGCCGTCGCGTTGACGATGCGGGGCGTGCGGCTGGTGCTGGGCTTCTACAACCGGCTGCACATCGCCGAGTACACCGGTCTGGCCGCCGTCCTGGTCACCGGGTTCCTGCTGGTGCGCGCCGACTCCGTGTCCATCGGTACGGCCACGGCCGCCGCGCTCTACTTCCACAGCCTCTTCGGCCCGGTCAACCAGGCCCTGGCCCTGCTCGACGACGCCCAGTCGGCGACCGCGGCGCTGGCCCGGCTGGTCGGCGTGGCGGACGTACCGGCCCCCGAGGCCACTCCCCCGGCGCCCACGGCACAGCACCGGGAGCCCGGCACGGTCACCGTGACCGGCGTCCACCACGAGTACGTGCCGGGACGTCCCGTCCTTCGGGACGTGCATCTCACGCTGGCCGCCGGGGAGCGGGTCGCGCTGGTCGGGCCGAGCGGCGCGGGCAAGACGACGCTCGCCAAGCTCATCGCGGGGGTGCACGAGCCGACCTCCGGCACGGTCCACCTCACCGGTGGGTCAACGTCCGCCGACAGCCTGCCCGTTGCCCTGGTCACCCAGGAGACGCACGTCTTCGCGGGCCCGCTCGCCGACGATCTGCGGCTCGCGCGCGCCGACGCGACGGACGAGGCCCTGCGCTCGGCCCTGACCGAAGTGGACGCGCTGGACTGGGTGTCGGGGCTGCCCGAGGGCCTGGACACCGTCGTCGGCGAGGGCGGGCACCGGCTGACAGCCGCCCAGGTGCAGCAACTCGCCCTGGCCCGGCTGGTGCTCGCGGATCCGCCGGTCGCCGTGCTGGACGAGGCGACGGCCGAGGCCGGCAGTACCGGAGCGCGGCTGCTGGAGAAGGCAGCCGACCGGGCGATCGAGGACCGTACGGCCCTCGTGGTCGCCCACCGTCTCACCCAGGCCGCGGACGCGGACCGGATCGTCGTCATGGACGGCGGGCGGATCGTGGAGAGCGGCACCCATGACGAGCTGTGCGCGGCGGCCGGCACCTACGCCTCCCTGTGGGAGGCCTGGTCCGGTACCCGCACCACAGCCGAGCAGCCCCCCACGCCCCGTCCCAGCACCGACACGACCACCACCATGAAGGACCACTGATGCTCGGCTCTCACAGAGGCTCTCGGCTCGCCGCGGCGCTCACCTCCGTACTGCTCCTCTTCGGTGCCGCGACCGCCTGCGGTTCCGAGGACGGCTCCTCCGACACGGCGGGCTCCACGGCCGGCGCGTCCGCCGACTCCGCGTTCCCGGTGACCCTGACGCACAAGTACGGCAGCACCACCATCGAGTCCGAGCCGAAGCGGATCGTCACGGTCGGTCTGACCGACCAGGACGCCGTGCTCGCGCTGGGCAAGGTGCCGGTCGGTACGACCGAGTGGCTGGGCGGCTACAAGGGCGCGATCGGCCCGTGGGCGGCGGACAAGCTGGGCAGCGCGGCGGTGCCGACCGTCCTCAAGGACACCGGCACGGGCCCGTCGGCGGAGAAGATCGCCGCACTCCGGCCCGACCTGATCCTCGCGGTCTACAGCGGTCTGACGAAGGCGCAGTACGACACGCTGTCGAAGTTCGCCCCGGTGGTGGCCCAGCCGAAGGAGTACAACGACTTCGGTGTGCCGTGGCAGGACCAGACCGAGATCATCGGCAAGGCGCTCGGCCAGGAGGCCAAGGCGAAGGAGCTGGTCACCGGGGTCGAGACCGACTTCAAGACGGCTGCCTCCGAGCACCCCGAGTTCGCCGGCAAGACCGGCCTGATGGCGACCCCGTACGAGGGCATCTTCGTCTTCGGCAGCCAGGACCCGCGCTCGCGCGTCCTCACGAACCTCGGCTTCAAGCTGCCCACCGACCTGGACAAGGTGATCGGTGACGAGTTCGGGGCGAACATCAGCAAGGAGCGCACCGACCTCCTGAACACGGACGCGATCGTGTGGATCGTCGCCGACACCACGAAGGACAAGGCGACGCTGCGCAAGGACGCCCTGTACGCGGACCTGAAGGTGGCCAAGGAGGACCGTGAGGTCTTCGTCAAGGAGAGCAGCGACTACGGCAACTCCGTGTCGTTCGTGTCGGTGCTGAGCCTGCCGTACATGCTGGAGCGGCTGGTCCCGCAGCTGTCGGCGGCCATCGACGGCAAGACGGACACGAAGGTGACCGAGCCGACCAGCTGACGTCCTCTCATATGGCTGTGGCCCGACCGGAGTTGCGGTCGGGCCACAGCCACATGGGGACTACTGCCGGCTCACGTGGTGGGCCTGATCTGCCACTGCTGGCAGTTGTTGTTCAGCCAGGTCCACTGGCGTACGTCGGCACCGTCCGCGGAGGAGCAGTTGGCGACGTCGGCGACCTTGCCGGTGGACTCGTTCACGATGCGCACGTAGTCACCGGTGGCGGTGTAGACGAGCCTGAACTTCTGGCAGTTGTTGTTCAGCCAGGACCACTGACGCAGATCCGTGCCGTCGGCCGTGGCACAGTCCGCGGTGTCCATCACCTTGCCGGTGGCGACGTTGACCAGCCGGCTGGTGTCGTTGGCCTGGTCCTCGATGCGCCACTTCTGGTTGGCGCCGCCGTTGCACGTCCACTGGAAGATGTTGGTGCCGTCGGCGGTGTTCCCGCCCTCCACGTCGAGGCACTTGCCGCTGTTGCGGTTCACCAGGGTGTACGCGGTCGGGGTCGCCGCGGTCTCACCGGCCGGGCCGGGCAGGGTGGTGCCGAGCGCGACCGGGGTGCCGAAGTTCGGGGTGCCGTCCGCGTTCCAGGTGAACTTCTGGGCGCGGGTGGTCCGGCCGTTGCCGCAGCCGCCCGAGGCCGAGTTGTTGGCGTGGTAGACGATCCAGTTCTCGGTGCCGTCCGGCGAGGTGAAGAACCCGTTGTGGCCCGGTCCGTAGACCCCGGCGGCGTCGTTGCGCTGGAAGACGGGCGTCTGCTTCTTCGTCCAGGAGGACGCCGACAGCGGGTCGGTGCCGGTGAGTTCGAGCTGACCGAGCTTGTAGTCGGCGGTCTGGCAGTAGCTCGCGGAGAAGGTGAGGAACGTCCGGCCGTCGTGGTAGAGCGGTTCGGGCCCCTCGTTGACGGGCGCCCCTGAGGTCTCCCAGGCCAGCGTCGGCTGGGAGATCAGGCTGAAGGTCGATCCGCTGATGGTGTACGGGTTGGTCATCGGCGCGATGACCAGGCTCTGCTTGCTGCCGCCGATGGCACCGCTGCCGACCAGGTAGAGCTTGCTGTTGTACTTCAGCACGGTGGCGTCGATGAGCCAGCCGCCCGGGTCGAGGTTGGACCCGGTGAGCTGGTTCTTGAAGGTGTACGGGCCCATCGGATCGGTGCCGGCGCTCTCCACGACGTACGTCCGCTGCTGGTCGCAGCAGGCGGCCCCGCTCGGCGCGCCGGAGTAGTACAGATACCAGTGGCCGTCGAAGAAGTGCAGCTCGGGCGCCCAGAAGTTGTTGTTGCGGGTCGAGGTGGTGTCGCTCCAGACCTGCACGCTGGGAGCCGTCGAAAGACCGGCCAGGGTCGGCGACTTGCGCATGGTCAGGACGCCGGTGAAGGACGTGGTGACCAGGTAGTAGTTGCCGTTGTAGTACTCGAGCCAGGGGTCGGCGCCCTTCTGCGACTTGACCGGGTTCGTGTACGGGCGCCCCTCGGCCGCGACGGCGGGCTGGATGCCCACGACGGGCACGAGCAGCGCGAGAAGCGCTGCCAGGAGGGTCAACCAGTGACGGGTACGGAACACAACAGGTCCCCTTCTTATGGCCACATTGTTCACGTTGTTCGAAATCCCGGACTATGTACGTAACTTCGACCAGAACATAGGTACGCGAGGTGCACACGTCAACGCTTGTGACAGCTTCGGTTCCGGTTGACGTCCGGCGCGTTAAAACAAGTTGTTCGACCTGCCGAACGTTGTTCGAAAAGTCTTGACGCCCCTGGTCGCAGCGATTGACACTCTCGCAACGCGAGGACACACAGACGAAATCTGCGCCCCTCCGTCACCTCCCCCGTGCCTGAGCAGAGGAAGCCGAAACGATGCACCTCCCGAGATCGCGCGGCCGTACCAGACGCTGGTCGGAACGGCTCGCCGGACTGACCGCCGCTTCCCTTCTCCTCGGCCTGGCCGGACCGTTGGCGTTGTCCGCCCCCGCCCAGGCCGCCGCGGCCGACATCACCGACGGTCTGGCCCTCTGGTACAAGCTCGACGCGGCCTCCGGCACCGCCGTGGCAGACGCCTCGGGCAACGGCCGTACCGGCACGGTGAACGGCACCGCAGGCTGGTCCGGCTCGGGCGAGGGGCTCGCCTTCAACGGTTCGAACACCTACATAAAGGTGCCGGACAATGTCATGAGCGGGATGAACTCGATCACCGTCTCGATGGACGTGAAGATCGACTCCACGCAGTCCAACCCGTACTTCATCTACGGCTTCGGCAACACCAGCGGCACGGTCGGCAACGGCTACCTGTTCACCACGGGCAACTCCTTCCGTACCTCCATCGCCAGCGGCAACTGGTCGACGGAACAGACGACACGGTCCGCGGGCACCAACCTCCAGCGCGCGGTCTGGAAGCAGATCACCTACACCCAGACCGGCAACACGGGCGTGCTCTACGAGGACGGCGTGGAGGTGGGCCGCAACACCGCGATCACCCTCACCCCCGGCTCGATCGGCTCGGGCACGACCACCGCCAACTACATAGGCAAGTCGGTCTATCCCGGCGACAACCTCTTCAAGGGCAACATCCGCGACTTCCGGGTCTACGACCGGGCGCTGGCGACCACGGAGGTCGAGGAACTCTCCCTCCCCGTCGCCACGCAGGGCGTAGCGGCCGACAAGTCGGCGCTGACACTGGGCGACACGAGCGCGGTGATCGCCGATCTGACCCTGCCGAGCGCGGGCCCGGCGGGCGGTTCCGCCATCACCTGGGCGACCGACAACGCCTCCGTGGTGTCGGCGAGCGGTGCCGTGACCCGCCCGGCCGCCGGTCAACCGGACGGCCACGCCACGCTCACGGCGACCCTCAAGAAGGGCCCGGTCAGCGACACCAAGACCTTCGACGTCACCGTCCCGGCCACCTTCGACGACGCCACGGCCACCCAGCGGGCCGCCGAGGCCCTGACCGTCCCGAACATCGACGACGTACGGGGGAACCTCACCCTTCCCTCAACAGGCGTCTATGGCACGGCGGTTGCCTGGTCCTCGGCGAACCCGGACGTCGTCACGGCCGACGGTGTGGTCCACCGCCCCGCGCACGGCGACGGCGGTACGACGGTCGACCTGACCGCGACCGTCACCAAGGGCACGGCCACCACGACCCGCACGCTGACGGCGAAGGTCCCCGAACTCCCCGCGAAGGAAGCCCTCAAGGGCTACATGTTCAGCTACTTCACGGGCGAGGGCACCTCGGACGGCGAGCAGCTCTACGCGGCCCTCAGCAAGGGCAACGACCCGCTGAAGTGGCGGGAGTTGAACGACGGCAAGCCCGTCCTGACCTCCACGCTCGGTGAGAAAGGTCTGCGCGACCCGTTCATCATCCGCTCCCCCGAGGGCGACAAGTTCTACCAGATCGCCACCGACCTGCGGATCTACGGCAACGGCGACTGGGACGCCTCCCAGCGCACCGGCAGCAAGTCCATCATGGTGTGGGAGTCCACCGACCTGGTGAACTGGACCAACCAGCGCCTGGTGAAGGTCTCCCCGGACTCCGCCGGCAACACCTGGGCGCCCGAGGCGTACTACGACGAGAAGCTCGGCGAGTACGTGGTCTTCTGGGCGTCGAAGCTGTACACCACCGCCGACCACTCCGGCGACACGTACAACCGCATGATGTACGCGACGACCCGTGACTTCTACACCTTCAGCGAGCCCAAGGTCTGGGTCGACCGCGGCTACTCGGTCATCGACTCCACGGTCGTCCAGCACGACGGCGAGTACTACCGCCTCTCCAAGGACGAGCGGAACAACAGCTCCTCCACGCCCAACAGCAAGTTCATCTTCGAGGAGAAGAGCGACTCGCTGAAGAACCTCTCCTGGACCGCCGTCGCCGAAGGCATCGGCAAGGGCGTGATGAGCGCGGCCGAGGGCCCGCTGGTGTTCAAGTCGAACACCGAGGAGAAGTGGTACGCGTTCCTCGACGAGTTCGGCGGTCGCGGCTACATCCCCTTCGAGACGACGGACCTGGACTCCGGCGTCTGGACCCCGTCCACCGGCTACGACCTGCCGTCAAAGCCCCGCCACGGCACGGTACTTCCGGTCACCCAGTCCGAGTACGACCGGCTCCTGAAGACCTACCAGCCGGACCAGATCATCACGAGCGCCGAGGACGTCAAGGTCGAGACGCGGATCGGTGACGCCCCGGTCCTGCCCGCCACCGTGATCGCCGAGTCGGCGGACGGTGTGAAGCGGCCCGTCGCCGTCACCTGGGAGGCCGTGGCCGAGTCGCAGTACGCGCAGGCCGGCACCTTCACGGTGAAGGGCGACCTGGCGGGCGACTCCGCGATCGGGGTCACCGCCGAGGTCACGGTCTCCGCCGAGGGCCCGGACGTCCCGGCCGACCTGCTCCTGCACTACGACTTCGACGAGACCGGCGGCAGCATCGCCCGCGACTCCAGCGGCCACGGCTACCACGGCACCTATGTCCGAACTCCCGACTTCGGTACGGGAGTCGAGGGCGGCTCCTTCAAGATGTCCGGCGGCAACAGCAGTTCCAGCTCGCCGTACGTCAAGATCCCGGGCGGGGTCCTGAAGGACACGACCAGCGTCACCGTCTCCACGTACGTGAAGTGGAAGGGCGGCGACAACTTCCAGTGGCTGTTCGGCCTCGGCCCCGACAGCAACAAGTACCTGTTCGCCACCCCTTCCAACGGCGGCGGCAAGCTGTTCTCCGCGATCACCAGGGCCACCTGGTCCGGTGAGAAGCAGATGATCGGCGGCTCGCAGCTCACCGCGGGCGAGTGGAAGCACGTCACCGTAACGCTGAACGGCGAGACCGAGACGGCGATCCTCTACGTGGACGGCGCCGAGGCGGCCCGCGTCAGCGGTGTCACCGTCAAGCCGTCCGAGCTGTACGACTCCGCCAAGGACTACTCCGGCTACATCGGCAAGTCCCTGTACTCCCCGGACCCGTACTTCGGCGGCGAGGTCGACGACTTCCGGATCTACAACCGGGCTCTGACGCCCGCCGAGGTCCTGGAGATCAGCGGCAACACCACCGGGATCGCCGCGGCGACCCACCCGGCGCTGAAGACCGACGCGATCATCACCGACAAGGACAGCAAGATCGTCCTGCCGCTCACCCCGGGCAGTGATGTCACCGCCCTGGCACCGGAGTTCACCCTGGCCCACGGCGCGACCATCAGCCCCGCCTCCGGCACCCTGCACGACTTCACCGAGCCGGTGACGTACGAGGTCACCGGCTCCGACGGCAAGAAGCGCACCTGGACGGTGACGGCGGTCGAGATGAAGAGCCCGGTGCTGCCGGGTCTCAACGCGGACCCGAACATCGTGCGCTTCGGCGACACCTTCTACATCTACCCGACCACGGACGGCTTCGAGGGCTGGAGCGGTACGCAGTTCAAGGCGTACTCGTCCAAGGACCTGGTCCACTGGACCGACCACGGAGTCATCCTGGACCTCGGTCCCGACGTCAGCTGGGCCGACAGCCGCGCCTGGGCGCCGGCGATGGAGGAGAGGGACGGCAAGTACTACTTCTACTTCTGCGCCGACGCGAACATCGGCGTGGCGGTGTCGGACTCCCCGACGGGCCCCTTCAAGGACGCCCTGGGCAAGCCGCTGCTGAAGGCCGGTGACTACACGGGCCAGATGATCGACCCGGCGGTCTTCACCGACGACGACGGCACGTCCTACCTCTACTGGGGCAACGGCCGCGCCTACGTGGTCCCGCTGGGCGACGACATGGTCTCCTTCGACGCCTCGAAGGTCACCAACATGACGCCGAGCAACTACAACGAGGGCACCTTCGTCATCAAGCGCAAGGGCACCTACTACTTCATGTGGTCGGAGAACGACACACGTGACGAGAACTACCAGGTCGCCTACGCCACCGGCCCCTCGCCCACCGGTCCCTGGACCAAGCAGGGCGTGATCCTGGAGAAGGACCTCTCGCTCGGCATCAAGGGCCCCGGCCACCACTCGGTGGTCAACGTCCCGAACACCGACGACTGGTACATCGCCTACCACCGCTTCGCGATCCCCGGCGGCGACGGCATGCACCGCGAAACGACCATCGACAAGCTGGAGTTCGACGCCGACGGTCTGATCAAGAAGGTCGTCCCGACCCTGTCGAGCATCGACCCGGTGACCATCGTCCACGCGGGAGCGGACACAACGGGCCAGGAAGGCAGCACGATCCCGCTCACGGGCACCATCTCCGGTGCAGGCACGCCGAGTTGGAGCGTCGGGGCGGCAACCCCCTGCACGATCGCGAACAGCACCGCCATCCCGGCATCCCTCACCTGCACGGACAACGGCACGTACGAGGTCACCCTGACCGGAGGCCGCAGCACCGACACCCTGACGGTGACGGTCACCAACGCGCCCCCGTCGATCACCTCGGCCCAGGGCCCGAAGACCCCGGTCCCGGCGGGCAAGCGCACCCCGGCCGCCCTCACGGTGAAGTTCACCGACCCGGGCCGCTCCGACACCCACACCTGCGCCATCGACTGGAAGGACGGCACCACCCCGACGTCCGGCAAGGTCACGGGCGGCCTCTGCGAGGCGACCCACGCCTACCTCTCGGCGGGCATCTTCCGCCCGACGGTCACGGTGACGGACGACGACGGGGCCACGGACACGGCCCAGCTCGCCGAGCTGGTCGTGTACAACCCCGCCGGCCGCGCGACGGGCATCGGCGTGATCCCGTCCCGGGCGGGCGCCTACCCGGCCGACCCGGCACTGACCGGCAAGGCGGGCTTCTCCTTCGGCGCCTTCTACAAGAAGGGGGCGACGGTCCCGACGGGCACGGCGTCCTTCGACTTCACGCCGGACGGCAAGTCCAAGACGGGCGTGCGGCTGCGCGCCACGTCCTCCGACTGGCTGGTGGTGACGGGCTCGAAGGCGGTGTACCAGGGCTCCGGCTCGGTCAACGGCGTGAGCGGCTACGCCTTCCGCGTCACGGCCACGGACGGACCGGACACCTTCCGCATCCGGATCTGGAAGAAGTCCACGGGGGACGTCGTGTACGACAACCTCACGGGGACCGCGACGAAGGGCATCGCCATCGGCCACTAGGCCGGATGCACTGATCGCGCCGGACAGCAGTACCCGAGGGCGCGTACACCGAGCTGGGCCTGACCGCCCGCCCGGTGTGCGCGCCCTCGGCGTGCTGGTGCCCGGCTCCCTCCGTGTGGTTACCTGGCCGCATGACCGTGCTCGTGTCCCGCCGCCACGTCGACTACGCACGTGTCACCACCATGGGTTGTCCGTCCGCGAGCTGACACCACGCTCCGGCGTCTCCGGCCTCCGGCCGCCCCTTCTCGTCACCGCAACCGCGCTGCCCATGAAAGGCCCCCGCATGTCCCCCCGTACCGCGAACACCGCCGTGGCCGTCCACCCCCTGCTCGCCGAACGCTGGAGCCCGCGTTCGTTCGACGCCGCCCACACGATCGGTGACGAGGAGCTCGTCTCCCTGCTGGAGGCGGCCCGCTGGGCGCCCTCCGCCTACAACAGGCAGCCGTGGCGCTTCCTGGTCGGCCGCCGCGGCGACTCGACGTACGAGCAGATCTTCGGTGCCCTCGGGAGCACCAACCGCCGCTGGGCGGGGAACAGTTCGCTGCTCGTCGCGGCGGTCGCCGGGGAGCGCCTCGACGACGGGACTCCGCTGTACGGCGCCGCGTACGACACCGGGCTCGCGGTGGCCCAGCTGTCGGTGCAGGCACACGCGCTGGGTCTGCACACCCACCAGATGGGCGGCTTCGACCGGGACCGGCTGCGCACCTCGCTGGGCGTCCCGGACGGCTACCAGCCCCAGTCCGTCACCGCGATCGGTGCCCTGGCCGCGGCGGACCTCCTCCCGCCGGACCTGCGCGACCGCGAGACCGCCGCACGCGAACGGCGGCCCCTGGCGGAGACCTTCTTCGCGGAGCGGTGGGGCACACCCCTCCCGGTCCGGCACGAGGACTGAGAGCGGCACTCCGGGCACCTCGTCGGACAGCGATCCGGGTCCGGCGGGCTTGCCTCTGACGCATACGTCAGGGATTAGCGTGCGTCGACCGCCACGGCCGAACAGCGCCCGTGGCGCCGATTCCTGACGCCCCGTCAACTGACGCCTGGAGTTGCCGAGATGAGCACCGAGACACCGTCCACGACCCGGGAGATCCGACTCGTCAGCCTGCCCGAGCACCTGCCCGGGCCCGACCACCTGTCCGTCGTCGAGACACCGCTGCCCGCGCCAGGACCGGGCCAGGTCGTCGTCCGCAACCGGTACTTCCTCGTCTTCCCGGGGCTGCGCACACTCATCGTGGGCAAGGCCGAGGGCGTACCGCTGCCTCCTCTGCACGTCGGCGACGCGCTGTACGGTCCCGCCGTCGGCGAGGTCGTCGCGGTGGGCCCCGGCAGCGGTCTGCGTCCGGGCGACGAGGTGACCCACCTGCTCGGCTGGCGGGAGCACGCCCTGCTGGCCGAGACCGACTGCGCCCCGCTGGGCGATGCACTGCCCGACCCCGTGGCGTATCTGGCGTCAGGGACACCCGCGTACGCGGCGCTCTCCCGGATCGCCGCCGTGCGACCCGGCGACACGGTCCTCGTCACCGGCGCGGCGGGAGCCGTGGGGAGCCTGGCGGGGCAGGTGGCCAGGCTGCTGGGCGCCGGCCGGGTCGTCGGCACCACCCGCTCCCCGCACAAGGCCCAACGGCTCCGGGCAGAACTCGGCTACGACGCCGTGCTGGTGCCGGGCGCGACCCCCTTCGCCGAGCAACTGGCCACCGCCGCGCCCGACGGCATCGACGTACTCCTGGACACGGTCGGCGGCGAGCAACTGACCGCTGCCGTCGGCGCGGCCCGCCACGGCGCACGGTTCGCGCTGGTGGGCGCACTCTCCGGCCAGCTGGCGGCGGAACAGGACGGTGACGGCTCCAGCGCCCCGGCGCAGCTCGACACCTTCCGGATCATCACCCACGGCATCGCGCTCCACGGAATCAGCGGTGCCGACCTCGGCCCGGTCACGGAGGAGTGGAACAAGCGCTTCGGCGAGTGGCTGCGCGCCGGCGAGATCGTCCTCCCCCAGGTACGGATCCCGGGCATCGATCGCGCTCCCGAAGCGTTGCAGGAACTGTTCGAGGGGCGGCACACCGGAACGGTCGTCGTGGAACTCCCGTGACGGTGACCTGACGGCGCGCTCCTCGTACCGGTCGAGAGGAGCGGGATGCGGATCGGGGACGCGGCGGCAGCGGCGGGCACGACACCAAGGGCACTGCGGTTCTACGAGGAGCGCGGTCTGCTGCCGGCGCCGCCGCGCACGGCCGCCGGGCAGCGCGAGTACGGTCCGGACCACGTGGCCCAGGTCAGGGTGATCCGCGAGCTGCTCGCCCTCGGACTCACCGTGGACGACCTGTGCGGCTGCGCCGACCGCATCCCGCTGCTCGTCGACAACCCGAGCCGCCGGTGCAGCGGCTGCGAACCGGACGGCGCCGGCACCGGCGTCGTGCACCGCAGACTGGCGGCCCTCGACGCCGAGATCGACCGCCTGACCCGACTACGCACCCGGCTGGCGGAGCAGACAGCTCCGGCGAAGTGACCCAGACGGTCACGATCCCGCCGGTCCGCCGGGCGGAGCAGTCGACGTCCGCTCACAGGCCCTCGTGCGCTCGGGGCTGACTCCGCACCCCGTGGGACCCGCGGGCTACGTCGTGGGATACGCGTTGGCCGAGGAGAATCTCCGGCAGGGGCTGACCGTGATCGCGGAGTCGGTCAATCCACTGACCGTCGCGCGAGACAGCCGTGCGGGCGGGTGTGTCCGCCGTGGAGGTGAAGGTCGTCTGCTCCGACCGGGACGAGCACCGGGGAGTACGAGCCGTGGAACCGCGACCACGTCGTGATCGACACCGCGGGTGAGGAGCCCGGCGCATCACTGGCCTCGGCGCTGAAGGCCCTGACCGATCACGGATCGAGCCGCCACAGCCGGCACAGGCAGCGGGGTCAGTGGGCGACGGGCCAGCCGCTGCTCCAGTTCAGGAGGTTGATGCCGAGCTTCGGAGTGCCGTTGTCCTGGCCGTCGTAGTAGTGGTAGACGATCAGGTCGCCGTCCGCGTCGTTCATGATCGACTGTCCGCCGGGGCCGATGTACCGGCCGTGCGACTCCAGCACGGGCGTACCGCCGTTGTTCGTCATGGCGACGCCGTTCCGGTCGTAGTACGGGCCGGTGACGCTCGTGGCCCGGCCGACCTTGACCTTGTACGTGGAACTCGCGCCGGCGCAGCAGGTGTCGTACGAGGCGAACAGGTAGTAGTAGCCGTTCCGTTCGACGATGTACGGGGCCTCGACGGCCTTCGTCCCGGTGGGACGGGAGGCGAGCGAGTAGCGGGTGGTGTTGGACGCGAGCTGCTTCCCGGTCGACGGGTCGATCTGGATCATCTTGATCCCGGTCCACCAACTGCCGAAGGACAGCCACCACTTGCCGTCGTCGTTCACGAAGAGGTTCGGGTCGATGGCGTTGTAGTCGCTGGAGGTGGTGGATGTGTAGACCGTCCCGTAGTCGCTCCAGGAGCCGGGCAGTCCGGTCGTCGAACCGGCCAGCCCGATGGCCGACTTGTTCGAGCCGAAGGTCGAGACGGCGTAGTACATCAGGTACTTGCCCCCGCGGTACGAGATGTCGGGCGCCCACGCCTCGGTGGCGTACGACGACCACCAACCGGGCCTGGTGCCGAAGGCGTCCCCGCCCGCGCTGAAGGCGATCCGGTTGGCCGAGGTCCTGTATGCGAGGCCGCCGCCGGTGGCGTACAGCAGGTACTGGCCCGAGGATGTACGGATCATCGTCGGATCGTGGACCACGATCGAGCCGGTGACGGTGCCCGGGTTCGGATACGCGAACGCCGAGCTCGGGACGAGGGCGAGCAGGATCGCCGCGGGGACGGCGAGGAGAGGGGTTCTGCGGGTGGCTCTGCGAGCGTCTTTGCGGGAGGTGCGGCTCACGCGGATCCTCCTTGCATGGGGGGACGACCCCGTCCGGACGTGTTCGCCATCATGAACGTCGGTCACGACTTCGAACGGGACCGTAGAATCGAACCGCTTGCGCGTCAACGGTTCGCGCGGCGACTCCCGCCAGGGGTGCTGTCGTGTGGCTCGCCGGATCAGGGGTACCCGTACCGGGACATGACGACCTTGACGACCTTCAGGTCCTTCTTCAGGTCCTTTCGGGCTACCTGAGGAGATGACTCGGATGCTGCTCATCGGACTGCTCCTCCTCGCGGCCACCGGCGCCTTCACCGCTCTGGTGATCGCTGACAACCTGTCCGGCGGACCCGAGTACACCGTGTCGGTGCTTGGCAACGACATCGCCACCATGAACACCCTGGCCGTCTTCTGCTCCGGCCTCGCTCTGGCACTGATCTTCTGCCTGGGTCTGGCCATGGCGAAGCGCGGGTCGGCCCACAAGCGCCACCGGAGCCCGCGCACCCGCCGGACCCGGGTCACGGGCCCGGACACGATGACCGACCCGCACCCCCAGCACTGACCGGGAAGACAAATGATCAAGGGGCGGTTTCGGATTCCTCCGAAACCGCCCCTGACCTGCGACTCGTTCGAGTCGGGACGACAGGATTTGAACCTGCGACCCCTTGACCCCCAGTAGCTGACGCCCAGGTCAGGGGCGTCCACATAGTCCGGGGAGTCCGGCAAACGTCCAGGTCAGAGGCTCCTCATGCCGGATGGTGTGACACGGTTTGTGAGAAATATGTGAGACGCCCTCTCCCCTACATGTGGGGCTGACGCGCCACCAGAGCCTCGTAGACGAGCAGCAGACGCCCCATCGGCTCCTTGATCCATACGGCGCGTTGCACACAGCTAGTGGATCTATGCGGTCAGAGCACTAGCACGCTCCCTCCACGACGGCGCTTCACTCGGCTGGAGGGAGCGTTCTCACGGGGTACGCGCCGCTAGCGGTACATGAACGTCGGGATCAGACCGTTTTCATGGAAGCCAGTGATGAGTTCGCCAGCCTCACACTTCGGTGCGGCGTTCGCGACGGCCATCACGTCGTAGGGGCTTCCGTAGTTCCCCATCCAGTGCCACTGTCCGGTCGCCTTACTCTCGGCGATGCGCTTCTTGAGCTCGACCCCCTCTTCGGCGGAGAGGGCTCGGTCAGTAGGGATCTCCTGCGTAGTCATGCAAGGCTCCTGTCGTAGATGAGCTGAGGGGTCTATGCCAGAATCCGCCCCATTCACCCGATTCGCCACTTCAGGACTGTCGTTGCATGTGCACTGAGTCCGACTCTCGCTCCGAGCGGCAGCCCGCCCAGCCACGCGGCTCCAACGAGAAGCGATGCACGAAGCGCACCCGCTCGTCATGTGTGAGCAACGGGATGCCTCTACACGACGACGTCCTGGAGTGTGTTGAGCTGAGTCCAGCGCTTCTCAGCACGAACTGCACGAGGCAGCCGGTCAGCCTCTGAGAGCGGCCCCAAGTCCAGACCCGTGATCTCTGCAACGTCAGCGACCGGCACTTGGAAGGTACGGAAGGCGCCCAGTGGCGGAGGATCGCCAGCCCTTGCCGCGTCGGCCAACGCTCGGGCAGCGGCATCGCGGGTCAGGTCAGGGCTCTGGTCCAGGACATACGCGGTAGCCGCCAGCTCGCCGTCTTGCATGAACGCGGCGACCTTCCAGAACCGCAGCGGCACCTTGATGCCCCGGTAGGGCGGGTCAGAGTCCTCAAGCACTGGTCCGGTGAACACCGAGAGCTTGCGGTCGAACTGCTCGGCATGATCGAGCAGGAAGTTCTCCAACCCCAGCCACAGCTTCTTGCCCTGGTTGAAGATGTCCATCTGCGGAGCGGCGTTGGTGTAGTGGAACGTATCCTCGTTTGCCGTCTCCGCCTCATCTCCCACACCCCATACCGGATCAAGCCGGCGGACTAGGTGACCCCTGTCCAGCGGGTTGTTCTTGTAGACGGCGTTGCCCGCTTGCTGGCTGTCGGGAAGGCGTGGATCAAACCGCCAATCGTCGTCACGGTCTGCGTCGATCAGCTTTACGCCGTCGATGGTGACCGCCGTTGCCGTGGCCAGACGTCTGTCCGGACGGAACACCACACTGAAGTGGGTGTACGGGAGGACTACCGTCTCGATGGCCGGATCGGTAGGCACAGGCAGAGGGACGGTGGGCCCAAGAAAACCCGCATCGTAGCCAGCCCGGTTTGCCAACGAAGCACGCGTTTCGGGGAGAGTTGCCATATCTCCTTCAGTACCGCGCGCTTTTGATCAACACACCATTGCAAGGCCCTGAGTCATTCAGATGGCCTACGACATCGGCGCGTCCGATCGGGCGGTTGGGTCTATAAGCGGGTTCAGGTGGGAGTAGGTCACGGAACTAGTTCATTCGACACCCGCACCCCGATTGGACGGTTCATCCCGTCCGCCACCGAAGGAGACGTCTCCATGGCTGCCACTGGTATGTCCATTCACGTCGGGCTGAACAAGGTCGATCCCAAGAAGTATGGCGGTTGGGACGGCAAGCTCATCGCCTGCGAGAACGACGCACGAGACATGGCTCAGTTGGCCCAGGAAGCAGGGTTCACGGGCACGACGCTGCTCACGGCAGACGCGACGGTCAAGAAGGTCACCGCCGAACTCCGGAAGGCCGCCAAGAAGCTGGTAAGCGGTGACATCCTCCTCTTCACCTACTCAGGTCACGGCGGGCAGGTACCCGACCTCAACGGCCCCGAGGACGAGTCTGACCGGCTCGACGAGACCATGTGTCTCTTCGACCGGGAATACATCGACGACGAGCTGTTCAGGGAATTCGAGGGTTTCGCCGCGGGTGTTCGAATCCTGGTGTTCATGGATAGCTGTCACAGCGGTAGCGGCATCAAGGTCCGCGAGATCCTCACGCCCAAGGCGATGCAGGAACAGTTCCAGACGAAAGACCCCACTCAGGTCGAGACCACGTCCAGGCTCATGCCCCTGGAGAAGCAGGCCGAGCTCTACGAGCGGGACAAGGAGTTCTTCGACGACATCCAGCGCAAGTTGAACGCCAAGGACCATCGCGAGCTTGGCGCGACCGCCCTGCTCATCTCCGCCTGCCAGGACAACCAGCTGGCGGCTGACGGCCTGCGCAACGGCCTCTTCACTGCGACCCTGCTTGACGTCTGGAACGGCGGCAAGTTCACGGGTGGCTACAAGGCGTTCCACCGAGAGATTCTCAAGAAGATGCCGGCCACCCAGAGCCCAAACCTCTACATCGTCGGTCCGACCAACAAGCGGTTCGTTCAGGGAACGCCGTTCGGCATCTGAGAGGCAGAGGCACACAGGGGCGCTCGGGTCACCGAGTGCCCCTGATATATTGCGCGCTGGGCCCTCCGGGCTCTCGCCACTGTGGGAGCGAGCTGGCGAACCCGTACTCTCTGGCGACCTGCTCAAGCTCGGTGGTCCACGGCTTGCCGGTAAGCACCTCATTGAAGGCCAGCATCGCGATGTGGAAGATCCACAGGCAGAACAGCTGGCAGGCCACGAGCTCTTCGTGGATCGGCATCTGGTTGACGTGGAAGTTCTCGCCATCGTCCTTGAAGAACATCTGGGCGCCCGTGAGCGTCGGGTGCGCGAACCACGAATCTACTTGGTAGAACGTCCGTTCCTTGGTGAGGCCATAGCCCTGCATCAGGTGCTCGATCTTGGCCAGCCGCTCGTTGGGGTCCGCCGCGATGGTCTCCTTCACCGTCTTCACGGTCTGGACCATGACCTCGTAGGCGTCCTTGTAGCGGTCCTTCGTTCCGTCCGCCTTGAGGGCCTTGGCAAGCTGGATCTGGTCGTTCCCGAGCTTGCGGCTGTAGATGTCGCCTATCCGGTCGCCTTGGTCCACGCACCACCGCAGCGTGATGGCGTACTCCAGAGCACTCCGTCGGTTGGGGGACGCAGCGCCGCACGCGCCAGCCTGGTGCAACGTGAGGATCGCGCGCACCTGGTGAGCCACGTTGAAGAAGAGCCCCCAGCCGATGACTGCGGCACGGTTGGTGGGGTCGATGTGCTTGTACAGGTCGCCCGAGATCAAGTTCTCAAGACAGATCAGGGCTTCACCGGGGTCTGGTTCGGTCATGAGCTGCATCATGGCGGGGCTCGCGTCAGCCCCGCCACGCGTTTTCTGTATCCGTCCGGAGCTGTAGCGCCCGCCGATCCCAGCCCTACGGCTTCCCAGCACTGGGCAGCAAGATCGACGCGCACGTGAGCTTGTCTGACGCTGGCTTACAGGTGGCAGTGGGTTCGCTGTTGCCCCCTTGAGCAACTTGGATTGTGAGGCGTGTGGCCTCGCCGGCCTCCCACACGACTTCAAGCTTCTGCTCGATGTCACCATTACCGTCAGGACGAAGCACGGCCTTATAGACTGGCTTGTCATCTAGAGCAACTTCGCCTTTGAAACCTTGAGCCTCCACGACCACTGCTTGGCTGTTGGGTACACCATCGGCATCTACTGTGAAGTTGATTTTCACCGGAGAGCCAGGAACGACAGATAGGTTCGTGATATTAGGTCGGCCATGGCTCGTCGCATAATCTGCGACACCCGTGAGAGCGACATATAGTGCCGCGAGATATGCTCCAGTTCCAATCGAAAGAACCAACACTTGAATCCAGTTTTGGAGAGTGCTACTTCCGAGAAACAGCGACGCCATGCTCAAAGCCACAGCACCAAGGCCGAGCCCGATCACCCATTGGAAACGCCCTGGGTTGTTGTTGATTGCGGCGAGTAGATTTTCCTGCGAGATCCCAAAGGTAGTTCCGACACCTGCAACCGCAGCGAACACACCGGCTAGGGTTTTTGCGATCCCGGCCAGATTTTCGTCTACTACCTTTTCCCTTGACGATGCGGGTGCGGCCGGCGGTGGAGTATCCTCAGTTTTCGAGTCAGTCATAGCGTTCATACTCTCCAGAGAACGACCGGTGGCTACGCTTGTCAACGCAGATGATCCATTCGAGTGAATGACTCTGGCGCTACAGCGCAGCTACGGCGTTGCCCAGATCAGCCGCCAGAAATATAGGGAGAATGCTGTAGCTAGCAGGATGAAGAGTTCTGCCACAAGGACGGACTGGCGGAGTCTTCTAATGCGCAGGACCAACGTAGATGACTCTTTGATGAGAAGAAACGCCGCCACGAAGGCCACCGGAATGAGGATGACAGCGGCATCTTTTGCCGTAAGGCCGTGGACGTAGTCACCCTTTCCATCCCGCCAATCATATACGCCGCGCCAATACAACAAAGAAATACCACCTGCCGTTACAACCATGGCAAGGTAGAGGAACGAGGACATGAGCCGCGAGAGCCGGAGGCGGCATTTTACATAAATGCGCTCCGGACGCCCCCTTGTCGAATCCTGACGCAAATACAGTTCGAAGGTACTTTCCTCTTCATCAACCTTTCCATCGAGCCTCCTCTTTCTTTCATCCAACACTTCTGGCCTACCATGCCGCGATTTTAGCCGGACAGCCGTGTCGGAGACTCGAATACTGAGGTGATTGGTTTCCGCATCCGCGAACGCGACCATTTGCCACACAGTTTTTCCGTTCTTGTTCGCCAATGAAGCCGTTCGCGAAAGCCTCCTTTCCGGCTCGAAGTAGATTGCCCGCTTTTCCTCGACCGTGATAATAAATGGCTCATCACAGGGGACGACACACTTCGCAAAGGCCATCCAACGGTATCCGTACGCAAAATATGCGGAGAGGAATTCATAAGCGCGAATATTAGGGTTACCCTCATTGTGAGCTTTTGCCACAGCATCGCGGATATACCCCAAAAGATCCGTGACGTTTTGCACATCTGGACACGGACTCAATGCGCATCCCTTTTGCAGTAGCCGTCTAGCCCTTCGCTCGCGAAGCTCTTGAAAAAAGTAAGGTACTGCGATAATGGGATTTTGCGCACCGCTCGCATAGTCAGAAATTACATAGGACTCAGCTACCCGCCCGATCTCTTCTGAATCCACTCGCCACACATTATAGGAACTGGCGACTTGAACGTGAAGCTCGCGAGCCTCCGTGATGAGATATTGACGCTGCGCCAAATAGGATGGATACCCGAAACGACTATGCCTCCTCAGAACTTCCTCATAAGGGGCGGATGGATGATAGAAGAGGAACGTCAAGAAGTCGACCAAGTTCGATGGTTCTTCGCTAGCTGGCATGAGGTTAGCCCGTCTAGCGAGACGAACAACATGCTTGGCGGCGATCCTCGCACTTTCATCCTTAGAAATTCGATAGACATGCCGCCCGGCAACCTCGATTCGGAGATCAAGAAGAGGCACCTTAGGCAGTTCGGTGATGGGAAGCAGAAGTTTGAGGGTTCCCTTCTCTGACCTATCTAGCCCACTTAGACGCGACAGCTCACTCCTCAGTTCCTTCGCTTGCTCCGTATCAGCGCTCACCACGTCCCCCAGTGACTTTACGTGGATTTCTCGATGACGCTCTGACCATAGAGCACTTGAGAGTTCAACTCGTTCGATGGCACGTAGTCTCCAAGTCGGCATATTTGCAACCAGGGCTACACCACAACGATCAAAGCGTGTGCTTGATTCATTCATCGAGGTCTCTTCGCATTCCACATACGGGCGGGCGGCGACTTCCGTACCCCTACCCACAAGGGGGCTGACACCTGATCTGACACATGAGCACTTGATCCATTTGCCTCACAGAATTCACTCTTCCGATCGATTACCAGAACAGAGAGCCTGATTACGAATTTTCACTCCTTGACTTTCCTTCGCCCATCATATATAGGTAATATATCTATGGAAAACAAGGAGGGAGGCGGTAGCGAAAGCTCCACCCCAAAATCAGAAGAGCGCCTCAGAGATAAAGAAGCTACACGAGAAACTCGCTACCAGGAGGCAACCGACAAGTTCTTTACCGAATTCGAGAAACGACTCGACTCCGATAACCCAATGATGGAATCCGAGTACAAAAAGGGACTAAAGAATTTGATGCGCCTTCGCTCACGGAGACAGAAGAAGGCGGATAGACGCGAGCGCCGTAACATGACAACTCACACTAGCTAACGCACATATCGCATGCACTTTTGTAATATGCCTTACATCTTTTCCCTGTCTGACCTCGTATAATCCGTCCTCATATGACAGAACGAGCAAGACCCACATTCGATGAACAAGCAGTCGCCAAGGCGTTAAAAACGAAGGCCCAGGAGGTCACTGATCCCGCCTACGGGCAGGGGCAACACTTCCAAGTCCATTCGGACAAGGCATTCCTGAGTCTCGACGCCTTCCCCGAGGCCGGCGTCTCCCGCATCACGACCAAGAGCGCGAGGATCGAGTTCTTTGGTGGCTCACTCCCCCACGTCGAGGACGAGGGCATCGTCTTCTTACAGAAGGACGAGGAGCACGAGCACTCAACGGTTGCACTGCATCCCGATGGCGCGTTGACACTGGGGTACCAGGTCGACACTGGCCCCGCCTCCGTCTCCGGCCTTCCTGAGGATGTTGAGGACACCGCGCAGATCATCACCAACCACGAGGCGGTTCAGACGCCTGCTGCGCCCAAGGATTCTGAACCGGAACCAGCACCGGTCGTTGTCACGGGCCCCAAGCCTCCAGAGAAGGCCAGCGGCCCGCAGCGCATGCCCGGTGCCTTCCCTGACGAACGACCGATGATCCAGCCTGTCTCTGCGCCCGCGTCGCCAGAGCCTGAAGCGAATGACTCGCCAACCTCAGCCAGCAAGTCCAATGGCCTTCCGTCAGACCATCCGTTGGCCCGCGCCGCACGGATCAGAGAGAAGGACGACCAGGCCCACGAGGAGAAGACACCCGAGACCGCAGACGCCGAGCCATCCGCGAAGGAAGCAGGCGGAGAGCGCGTCAAACTGGTTGGGAGACTTGGCCGTACGCCCACGTTCCGAACGACCGCTTCCGGCAAGCTCGTTGGCAAGTTCCCCTTGGCTGTCCACCTGGAGAACGGCGAGACCCAGTGGCATGACGTCCTCGCCTTCGGTGACCGGGCGGCAGCTCTTGAGAAGCGAGCCGAAGCAGACGAACTTGTGAAGGGTCGTGAGGTAGAGGTCGTGGGTTACGTCCACGAGCGGGAGTACAAGTCGCGGAGCGGCGAAACCAAGAAGGCGCGGGAGATCAACTCAGTTGCTATAAAACGACGTTGAGGGCACGGACCCCGGATTCTCCGGATTTTCTCGTTCCATCATAACAATGAGACGTGCACTTCTCCCGCGCACCTATGGGGACGGCAGATGCCGTCCCTTTTTGCATCTTGACTTCCCACTTCCCGATATGAGATATAGAAAGATGTATGCCAGAAGGGGGAGAGCAATACAAACCACCGAGTGAAGAACAGCAGCCCGAGACTGTTCAGCGATTACCTATTGAGTCTGTGCAGACAAGGGAACTCGCGGATCAGAACCTCGTCGCCTACGTGACCGGCGAGATCGCACGCATGGCACAGGAGCAGGGAACGCCTGAAGAGCGCGCTGCCAAATTGCCCAAGGTGCGCACAACCGAGGGCTACCTGTATCACGACCTCTATGACGTTGGTGTGGGTCTTCGCAACCACGGGCTACAGACTGGCGAGACGCCAGCTGCTTACCAAGACGTGCAGGCTGCGCGATGCGCTTACGCTCTCCTTGCCTACTCTCGTCTTAGCCCTGATCTTGAGCAGTGGGAGGCGATCGGTACGGTCTGGCCGGACCTACGCGAGCGAGGAACCGACAAGGAGCCCGGGGTGTCCTCCGCTCCCGGCATCAGGCTCACAGAGCGCCAAGCCGAGCTCGTCTCGGCAGTAGCCCAGCAGGCAGGTATCGCGTACGACCGGTCCGAGAGATTCGTCTCCGCCGCGCCGGCCTTCGCGGCATGGGGCCGCAGTGCCGAGACTCCTCCAACATCCCACTGAGCGCCGTCAGCGTTTCGTGTCTACGCTTGAAGTGTTGCCACCGTCGACGTACGGAAGGTTTCACGAGTGTCTGCGGACTTCCTGATCGGCACAGACGAGGCTGGCAAGCCCGTCTATCTTCCGGATGCCGTTCGGTGCGAACACGTAACGATCATCGGGGCGACCGGCACAGGAAAGACAACGCTGCTTGAGCGGCTAATTTTGGCTGACATTGAGAATCAGACCTCCTGCGCCCTCATCGATGCCCACGGAGATCTTACAGAGAACCTTCTGCGCAAGACCCCTATTGATGCCAAGAGCCGGATGCACCTCCTTGAAGTCTCCGAAGATAGGCCTTTTGGCTTGAATCTTCTGGAACGGGAGCCGCAAGAAGGGATAGATGTTGTTGCTTCAGAGGTCCTTCTCGTCTTCAAGCGAATGTTTGAAGGAGAGTCTGAGTTTCGCCCGCAGCTCGAAAACGACCTTGACCTCATTATTCACACGCTCTTGGCGACCGGGGGATACACGCTCGCCGAAGCACTGGAGCTATTGCACAACAAGTCCTTTCGAGGCTGCCTGACGAGTCGTCTTACCAATCGAGCCCACCTCGTGGCTTGGGAAGAATATAACTCGCTAAGCCCCCGGGATCGGAGTAATCGCAACGCCCCCCTCTTCAACAGGTTGAATCCATTCTTGGCCTCAGAGAGGATACGCAATATCGTTGGCCAGTCTAAGACGACTGTCCCCCTTCAGTGGGTAATGGATACTCCGGGACAGGCTCTCCTCATTCGACTTCCGGTCGGCGCTCAGGGCTCAGAACTGGAAAGCAAGTTTCTGGGCAACCTATTTGTATGTCAGCTCGCACGGCTGATCTTTCGACGCACCGGGTCTTCCAGCAGGAACCGATTCCACCTTTATCTTGATGAGTATGGGAGGTACGCGACTCCCACAACAGCCCGCCTTTTCACGGACATCCGCAAGTACCAAGTCGGATTGACTGTTGCGCACCAGACTTTGGCTGATGTCGGGGACGAGAAGCAGAAGACAGCAGAGCTCCAGGCCGGCACTCTCGCTTGCTTCCACCCTGCTAGCGGCTCGGATGCGGATGAGTTGTCCCGATCCATGCCAGTTAGCCCTAGGCCAGCTGAGAATCCGCCTTGCGCTATTTCACTTACGCCTGTGCGCCAGCTTCTCGATGGCCGTCATCAATCTGCTGTAGTCCAAGCCATAACACGGAGGCTACTCATTCCACTCCAAGAACTGATTGACTCAGGTTCGAACATTGGGGTGACATGGAATCACACTCGTGGCCATGATCCCTATCCTGGCTACCAGCTGAGAAACGAGGAACTGAGAGATGGCATGAGGCTTTTGAATAGCCTTCTTGTTGATGCCATGAAGCAAGAGTTGGTTCCCGGGCCTAAGTCCATCGATTTCGTTTCACGATTCGCTAGCGTCATCGTAGGCCTCAAGTTTTATGTTGGCGCCGATTGGGCCACCGGATCCGACGAGGAAATTACCGGAGCCACGCGGGAACGGCTCGCACATATTGACATCCTACTGACCGTTCCGCAAATAAAACCTATTGAAAGGCGCGATTTGCGCCTCGCCGTGAATCCGACACCCTGGGACAGCATGGGCTTTATAGGAGATCTTTATTCTCTTTGCAAGTTGCTTGCCAGAGATCCACTGTACTTGTCACTTCCTGGACACCAAGCCCGCCCGCAACAAACCTACGCAGATGCGCAGGCCGAGTTGGCGAACGACATAAGAAACCTTCCTAATCACTATGCCTACGTGAGGATTCGCACGGCAGAGGACGTTCGAGTAGTCCGCGTTCAGCTATCTATACCTGCTGAGGGTCCGATTCGTATTGTGACACCCAAGCTGCTCCTACCAGGGGGCAATAGCGTGCCTAGATCTCCTCTTTTTGAGGACGATTTTAAGATGCTCGCCTCACAGGTTACAGTTGGCGATACCGTTCTGGAGTTCACGAGAAAGGCTAAGCAGTATATAGCTGAGATGGAGACTGCTACATATCACATGCGGCGTCGATGCCACGAGCAGTTCGGGACGCCCCGCTCAGAAGTCGAGGAGCAGATTCGCAAACGACAGATGCGACCGCCGCCGGACGATGGCCAGGCAGCCAAACGCACAACTAAACCCAAAGGTCCGCCGCCTCCTGTGTCGCCACCACCTAAATCGACGATAGGCCGGAGGTCGCCACAACGTGATGATGCTGTACAGCGTCAACAGACCTATTTGAGTAATAGCTCGACCAGTATCCGCGTCTATGAACTTGCTAAGGAGCTGGGCGTGAAGAACCAGGTTGTTATGGACAAAATCCGGGAAATCGGCGAGTACGTCCATTCAGCGGCTTCAACCATTGATGCACCTGTAGCATACAGACTTAGACAAGCCTTCCAAAAATTGGCCCATCCTCCAAGAATGCACCGCGAAGAATGAAGATAGCCGTTCTTACAGCACTCTTACGGCCTCAATCAGGAGTTCTCACGCATGTCTGGCAAAGTGTTTCAATGAAGAAACCTTCCGAGCCACACCACCACGGATTGCCCGCCGTTCTTCGGGTCGGCGAGGCCGATCACCAGATTCTCTCGGCGGTGAACCGGCTCCAGTACATGACGGCAGCCCAGGTGAGCCGCCTGGTGTATCCCGGCCTCCATGACGAGAACCGCTATGCGCAGCGTCGTCTGCGACGACTCGCCGAGGCCGGCTATCTCCTCAGGCTTCGGGAGCTGCCTGCTCCCCGAGTTGGTTCGGCACCCCACGTTTTCACTCTGGCCGACAGGGGCCGCCAGTACCTCGCCGGTCGTGGCGTAGGACTCGCCAGCACGTACTACCGCCCCTCGGAAGAACACCGGAAGGCGCAGGACAACCCCTTCATGGAGCACACCCTCGCTGCGGTCGACGTTCTGGTAACCGCCGAGTGCCTATGTCGCGAGTTCAGCGTCTCGATGCCCAGACTTCTCACGGAGCGCCAGCTCAAGCGGAGTCCTCTCCGTGTTCAACCTGCGGGCCACCTGGATGCTCCGCGCATGGCCGTAATCCCTGACGCGTGGTTCCAGCTCACTGCTGTGGGACAAGACACCGTCTCGATCGCCCTGGAGCTTGATCGCAGTACCGAGCACCAGAAGCACTGGCGCCGCAAGGTCGCCTCCCTCACGGCCTGGGCCACAGGGCCGTACCGCGAGGCCTTCGAGACCGACAACCTCACGGTTGCTGTCGTTGTACCAACAAGCGCTCGTCGAGCACAGCTCTCGGACTGGACGTGCCAAGAGCTTGACGCCATTGGTCACCCGGAACTCGCTGATATCTTCCTCTTCAACGAGGCCTCTCCGGTCGACACGGACCCGTTCGAGTACTTCTTCTCGCTCCGTTGGTACCCAGCAGGATCGGAGGACGCGGTGAGTCTGCTCGACGAATCTTCCAGCGACCGCGAACTTACTTCTCCGCCTCAGGACGCGGGGGCTGAGGAGCAGACCAGACCGAGCCCAGAAGCTACCGACTTCTCATGGGCTCTCATGGACGACCACGACGAGGAGGAGGTGGAGCGCCAAGTCGAATGAGGATGTTTCCTGCCCACCAACCACGCATCCCACTCGGCACGTATTGGAACTGGTTCCTTCCGCGAACCCTGTACTTACCGCTTGAGGCTGCGCGCACCCACATGCACGTGCTGGGCAAGACCGGCTCGGGCAAGAGCTACTTCCTCGCCTCCCTCTTCCTCTCCCTGTATCTGGCCGGTCAGCCCGTCACCCTCATCGATCCACACGGCGATCTCGCACAGCTGGTGCTCGCTCAGCTCGCCGCCCAAGGACAGCTCGCGACCCCAGAGCAGCGACAGCGGCTCATCTACATGGATCTTCCGGCAGCAGCCGCAGAAGGTCGTTACCTTCCCTTCAACTTCCTCGCCCAGCCCTACGACGATCACGCGATGGCCGAACACGTCACCGAGGCAGCAAGGCGAGCGTGGCCGGAGCTGGCCCACGGCGCCCCAACCTTCGAGAACATCCTCAAGCACTCCGTTGTGGCGCTCCGGGAGGCAGACCTCCCCCTCACGAGGCTCTCGGATCTGCTCACCGATACGGCCTTTCGCAACGAACTACTGCGGACTCGCGTCCGTGACCCTCAGGTGATCCGCTTCTTTCGACTGCGTATGGATCAGTGGGGACGAGACGCGCCCGCGATGAAGGAGTCCACCCTCAACCGGGCTGATCTCCTGACCCTCTCCCCCATCCTTCGCTACGCCCTCGGCCACCAAGACAACGTCCTGGACTTCCGTCGGCTCATCGACTCGGGTACGTCTCTGATCGTCAACCTGTCGGTGGCATCCCCGGACACGCGCCGGCTCTTTGGGTGTCTCCTCACCGTCGGCATGGAGACCGCAGCTCTCAGCCGCGCCAACCTCCGGGCAACCGGCCGACGACTCCGAACACCTCACGTTCTGATGATCGACGAGTTCTCACAGTTCATGGCGCAGAGCGAAGAGAGTCTCACGCGCATGCTCTCCGAGACCCGTAAGTACAAGCTCTACTGCGTGATGGCTCATCAGAACTGGAGTCAGGCTTCAGACCGGCTTAAGGGAGCACTTCAGAACGTCGGCATCGAGGCCATCTTCAAGGCAGGCCGCCCCGACGCCGAGTACTCGGCCCGTCTCTTCGGGACGGTCGACACCGAGGCCGTCAAGCACGTGGTCTCAGACGAGTCAGCCGAGAAACGTACGCATCCCACCTACTATCCACTCCCCGAGCAGTGGGAGCACAAGACGCAGGAGATCCAGCAGCTCGATGTCGGCGAAGCCTTCATCCGCCTCCCCGACGATCGCCTCCAGCGCGTGCGTACACCAAGACTCCCCGAGCTCCCCGCTGTCCTCCACGGCCTGGACGCCATCGAGCGCTACTACCTCGATCACTACTTCGAGTCACCGCCTCCCATCGAGGCCGCAGCAATCGCGGCCGTGGCGACTCGTTCTCGCATCAGTCGACGGCCAGGAGCGCGGAGACCCAAGTCCGTCGCTTCCTCCAGAACTCTTTTTTCCCATTCAGGCCGGAAAATCGGACGTTGACTTTCAGATGTCCGATTTGTTATAAACAGAGGGCTATATGAAGTACATCGAATCAAAATCAGGAGTGGCCAGCGGCCATCCCGTCATCAAAGGAACTCGGATCCGCGTCGCCCATATTCTCAAATTGCGCCTTGACGGTCTCAGCTTGGAAGACATGCACGCATGGTACCCATGGGTTCCCGCGACGCATCTGCGCGGAGCCATCGATGAAGCGCTCCAGCACATTGACCGCCCTATCCATGCCTAAGTCATTCCACAAGCACAAACTTTTATTCGATGAAGGTATGCCACCACGCCGGTGGTACCCCCGTCTTAATGAACACTTCGACGTGAAGCATATCGCTCATGACTACAACATGGCAGGGGCCGACGATGCAGACGTCTATGAACTCGCCTGCAAGCAGCAACGAATTATTGTCACCATAAACCGCGACGACTTCTTGACCCTAGCTGGCACTCATGAGGACGCTGGCGCGATATCTGTCCCTGATGGTCACAACGCGGCGAGGACCGACGGCAAGCTCACCTCATTGCTCATGCGTCATGGGCCAAGGTTTTTCCAAGGACGCCTCATCGCCTTGGGCGGAACGGAGGCCAAATCATGAGCATGCACAGATCACACCCGGCGCCGGTGAGAAAGAAGAGCACATCATTGACCTTCACCGACGACGAGCTCACCGAGCTCGCCTACCATTTAGCCGCAGGCGACGTCCTCCTCAACACGAAGACGCGACTTCTCCCTCGCGTTCTAGAGTCGATGGCTCGATCTGATCTTAAGCCACCATCCAGCGTTTGAACTCAATACTACTTTCCTTCCCTCCCTTAATTGACGGTCTCTTGCGGTCTTCCCTCTCGGGTCAAGGAACGGCCGAGGCCAGGCGTGCGAAGTCCTTGACGCGCAGGGAAGCTGCGACAGCCTTACGTCATAGGGAGGAAGGAACAGTCCTGTAGCTTGGAGACTCAAAGGGGTGCCATGTCGCAGAAGAAATGTCTGGCGACGGGGTTTGGAAGCTACGGAGAACTTTTTACTACTTGTGGAGCCCCATAGTTAAGACTCCACCGAGTAGCTTAGCTTCCGTCCTTTTACTAGGACGCAGCAACCCTTGCGTTCCTTAGCTCCTGCTTTTAAAGATCTTATAGCCTGCAGCGATGACCAAAACGCCTAGCGCAATGCCAACACCTACTATCCCGCCAGCAGCCTTGACGTCGTGGATTGCCCCAAGGCCGGGGATTTTCAGTAGTGCCGCGCAGTCAGGTCGCTCATGCATTACAGCGGTGAAGGTGTCGAAGCCGCCCAATTTTTGCGTGAACAGCGATGGCCGCGATGGCCGCTCCATCGAACACCGAGCTACGGCATTTTCAGTGAGAGGACCCGATGCTAGAAAGTACCCCACCACGCCGAAGATGCTGGTACCTATTGCGCCTGGTAGCAACGCCCTAGCTGCTGCACCCATAAAGCCCGATGCAGTGTCGTTGTCGGTCATTGACCCTCCATAGTCAGAGCGTTTCCGACGGTGCGGTGCAGCGAGGCATCCCACCTCGACCGCGCCCCTTCCGCGCTTCCAGGAGACCAAGCGAATGTCTGATATGTACAGATCTATCTTTTACTTACGATTCATGCAAGAATGCCCCGGAGTCCTCTTGTTCAATAAGCAACTTCTCGGAGTAAGTACCGAGCGTGACAGTGGAGTTCCGGCGGTGGCCTGAGGCTTTACCCACCTGCCTCGTGTTGGGGCCCGAAAGCAGGCAGACCTGATCGGGCACTTGCGAGCAGCTGTGGTGCTGCCCGATTTCCACAAGCGTGCGGTCTGCCTGCTTCCCAACACGATGCAGGACACCGGCCAAAGCCTCAGGACGAGGAGCCTGCCGGTCTACGGCTGTCGGCTGTAGGGATGGCACGGACACGTGCAGCGCCGTATGAGCAAGATCCCGCTGGCCCTGGGCAGCGGGATGTCTTCCGTCTGACGACACCTCTCGTGGAAGCCCACGTAGTCAGGCCGAGCCGCGACTGCGCATTCAGGAGATCGATCTGAAAGGTCGCCAGGGGCTGTACTCACGCGAGACGTTCCGCTCGGTTGAGCTCGGTCACTCGGGCTCGTAGTGCTTCCGTGTCCGTAGCCGGCCGGACCCCTGTGGGGTCAGCGTCCCACTCCAACCCGCCGCCAGGTGGGCGGAGTTGAACGTAGGGACCCTCGTGTCCCATCACGTAACCGATCTTGTCGCCCCGCGACGTATCGACGACCAAGGCGTCGACTGGATGTTCTGTTGCCATCACTCACGGCCCCCTCGCCGTAGGGCATCTGCCAGCCTCACGGCTACGTCGGCGCGCACTCGTCCGAGTTCAACGAGCCTCAAGTCCGGAGACGCATGGTCAACCGAGAGAGACGGGAGAACGATGCCGCCCGTCTCGTACAGCGCTTCACGTAGGGACTCCATTGCGGTGTGCGGGTCAACGTCCCGCGTCATCTCCTTGGCCATGAACAGGACGCTAGAAAAGGGACGTCGAGGACCGCTACGCAAGTTGCACGAAGTTGCTTGACGACCCAGGTAAGTTGCGGGATGTTGTCGACGTAGGCCAACGGGACTTCTCCCGTGGTGCGTTGACTTCGGGGAAGCTTGAGAGATCAGTCCCTCGACGAAAGGCACTGGTCATGGCGCGCCGACTGCGTTTCAACGGTACAGGGAGCGGCGACACCGGCTGCCCTGCCGTGCATGAAGACCTCGACACACGAGAAGTTATCGTGCACGGTCCGCCGCTCACAGACCCCGAGGACATCGCCCGGCTTCAGCACCTGGGCCCCGGTGAGGTGCCGATCGTGGTGCCGCGTGAACTTCTCGTGGACTGGGGACCCAAGGACATGACTCGCGACGCTAAGGTCATCGATCTGGACGCCTTCAATCGGCTGTTCGAGATCTTCGAGCACTCGGCATGGCGTCTGGAGACGCGGCGTCGCTACGCCTCTGACGAAACCACGGACACCTACGCCCAGTTCGCTGCCACCGGCAACGTCACCTGGAACATGGACTCCTGGTACTGCAACACCATCCGGACGCAGGTCGGCGCAGGCAAGTCCGTCGGACGAGTACGTGTCGTCGACAACCCACCGACCGATGGACAGCGTTACCTCATGATCAACGCAGAGCGGAACGCAGAACTCGGCGAGAGCATGTGCAACGTGTGGCGCGAGGACGCAGAGCGGCTGAACCTCGGCGATCAGGACTTCTGGATCTTCGACAGCCGCTTGGTTGCCGTCCTGAACTTCACCGACGACGACCAGTTGACCGATGTTGAACTCATCACCGAGCCGGGTGAAGTCGTCCGGCATTCCATGCTGCGTGATGCTGCCCTGCATCACGCCATCCCGTACGAGCGCTTCGCGGCTCTGCTGCCCGCGAAGGAGTGAAGTAGGTGAGTGCCGGTGGGCACGGACTATCAACAGGCGCGGGAAGCGCTCGGGCTACGCCTGAGGGAACTGCGGCTCTCGGCCCCTGGCGGCCGGCTCACCGGTACTCAGCTCGCTGAGCAACACGGCTGGCACAAGTCCAAGGTCAGCAGGCTCGAAAACGGAAAGATCACTCCCACGCCTGACGATCTACGCTTGTGGGTCGACGCCACCGGCCAGCCCCAGGCGTACGACGAGCTGCTGTCCAGACTCAAGGGCTTCGAGTCGCACATCCGCTCATGGCGGCGCCAGCTCGCCGCCGGACATCAGCCCGTGCAACAGACGATCGCAGCCGAATACGCACAGTCCAGCGTCGTACACGGCTTCGAGAGCGTCACCGTGCCAGGCATTTTCCAGATCCCCGACTACGCCCGATCGATCTTCCAGCGATATGCAGAACTCCAACGCTCCCCCCGCGACACGGAAGACGCCGTGCGAGCACGACTCCAGCGGCAAGAGCTGCTGTACGCCAGAGGCAAGCGCTTCAAGATCCTCATTGGTGAGACGGCACTGCGCTCGCTGATCTGTCCACCCTCCGTGCTCGCCGCTCAGCTGGACAGACTCACGGGACTCATCGGCGCAGATACGGTACAGCTCGGCATCATCCCATTCACAGCCTCGCTGAAGATCCCGCCCACGGGCGGCTTTTGGATCCATGACGAACGGCTGGTCACTGTTGAGACATGGCACGCCGAACTCTGGATCGATGATGCGGACGCCATTGCTACCTACCTACGCACTTGGAAGACACTCCAGGAATCCGCCGTGTACGGAGCCGACGCCCAAAACGTTATCAACGAGGCACGTCGAGCCCTCAACTCACGTTGAGCGTTTGGCCATACGAGTTTCGCCAATTTTATTACCATATTGACAAATTGCGCCAACTTTGCCATATTTATTGATAGTTACGCAATATGGACATCAATGCAATCGTCAAACACTTCGGTTTCAGTGAGCACCCGTTTATAACGAGCCCTGACCCACGATTTCTCTACCTGTCTTCACAGGTTCGAGACGCACTCGCCAAGTGTGAGTTCATGGCTCGGGATCGCATAGGCCCTCTTTATATGTATGGGCCGATAGGGTCAGGAAAGACCTCACTGGTTCGTCGACTGCACGAAAAACTCAGCCAAGACGAGCGGTATAACGTCAAGCTCTTGATCTCCCCGAACCTGAAGAGCAGCAACGCCTTCCTTCGTCTGGTGATGGAGACGTTCGACGTGAAGACCGAGCGATCCTACGCAGCATCACTTGGCAACTTTGAGACTTTCCTCGTTCAGCAGTACCAGGAAGGGAAGATCCCTGTGCTACTCGTTGACGAAGCCCAGTATATGACGAGAGAACAACTCAAGCTCATTCACTATCTTCTCAACTTTGAGACGAACACGACCAAGCTCTTACAGATCGTTCTCGTCGGCCAGGAAGAGCTTGGGATGAAGATAATCGGCTATCGCGAGCTAGCATCCCGCATGTTCCCTATCTCGATGAGTGCCATGTCTCTTGAGGACCTTCGAGACATGGTCGACTTCCGTTTGACCGTGGCCGGCCGTAAGGGTCCATTTTTTGCACCCGCTGACGCCGAAGACGCCTATCGTGTTCTCTACACCTACACTAAGGGCTTGCCTCGCGATGCAATAAAGGTGTGCTTTGAGCTTCTCATCGAACTAGCAGCAACCGGGAAGCAACTCGCGACTGCACAACAGATTGAGGAGATAGCTAAAGGCCAGAACTTACGCGTATAGCCTTATGGGAAGATTTGACTTACTCACAGAACTTGTTGACAAGCCGACTCCGTCTTCCGTTAAGCCGGTTACTCCTTCCAATCCTCCACTACCCGAAACTTCCGCACGACAGGTACCCGTTCGCCCGAACGACCGACCGCCCGTTCACCCAGGGAAACGGATTATTACCAGGAACTCCTTTGAGCTCTACGAAGATCAAATGGATTCATTGCGGGATCTTGCCTACCTGGAGAAGAAACAAGGAAATGTTGGCAGTATGTCCGCGATGGTCAGGGATGCAATCGACGACTATCTAGCTCAAAAGTCTTCCAACGAATAACCCCGAACGGGCGAACGCCCGAACGATCGTGAGCCCGTTGACCCGAACGATGCGTCGCGTCATCGCTCGATGGAGCGTGCCAACGTAGCAACGGGACTATTCAAGCCTTCCGAGACCTGCTTATATCAAATAGCAGACCAGGCAGCCGCCGTCTCCCCCGCTTAGCGGGGTTTGCGACTAAAGACGGACTAGCCTGCCGTAACCGAAGTAACTAATCGACCGAAGCAAACACGATCGATCTGGTAAGCACTGGATCTTTCTAGGACGCTGGCTCACTACCAGCCAATCCGAGTTACCTCATCGAGAAACGGCTCTCGCCTTTGTCTTTGAAAAAAGCGAGGCGAAGCCTCGATAGGCAAGCGAAGGGAGAGAGAACGAAGGGAGCGGGGAATAGGGGAGCCACCAAGGGGGACCTTAGGGGGAAGTGTCGTCGTGTCCAAAAACGACGTCGAGGCTAGCTCTGTGAACACAAATCTTGATCGGAACGTGTGATCGAGTAGGTTTCGTACCCGGTTTCAGAGGACGGGTGTCGTACCGTCTCAGGCCGGTACATCAGCCGGTACACCAGGAGCAGGGTAGGGAAGCGTCCTTCGGACAGTTGTAGCTGGAAGGAACGGCCCGCTGGCCAGCGGGTTCGGGGTGGTCAGCAGACGGGGGGAGTCAGCCGCGCCTCGGGGGTTCTCCCAGCTCCCTGCGGTCGGTGGCGCGGCTGACTCCCCCCGTCCTCTCCACCACCACACAGAGGTCTACGACCCTGAGCCCTTCGGGTGTGTGGTGGCTCCGAGTCCACCCCCAAAGGGGGCCGAAGTGGCGGCTCGACGGTATTCCTTCCAGACCTTCCTTCCGCCGTGCCGCGATGAGCCGCTAACGCGGTGAAACGGGATCCGTTCCGGATCAACTGCGTGGATGGCTTCGCCATGAAGGAGCCTGGCTTGGTTCCCAAGCGTGCCCGACTGATGGCTGAGGCCTGCCGGGTGCGTGATGTGGTTTGGAGTAGTTCGTACCTCTGCTCCTCCTCGCGCTTTCGCAGCGTGTCACATGGCTTCCACAGCCTCGTCAAGACAGCCCTATGGGCTCCGCTGCGGCGGCTCCGCGATGCTTCGGTCCTGACTCGTCAGTGCACCATGTGGCTGATGGACTGCGCGCGATGAAGGCGCAGAAAGGAGGTGAGATCAATGGAGTACACGATCATTCGGGTGTATCGGGTGCCGGCCGACACACAGCAGCAGGCAACAGACCGCTTTATGGAAGCCCGCGAGCTTGGCGTGGAGCGAGACTTTCACGTCCGCGATCTGGTCAAGGTCGAGGGCCGGTTTGCGGTCATGCCAAGGCAGCAGTCTTGGTGGGAGTTGATACGACGCCAGCTTCTGGGAAGGTGACCCAGAAGCTTCGGTGGCGGCGCGTCGAGTCGGTCAGATTCCCCTCGTGCGATATGTCCGAATCCATAGCTTTTCGGGGCGTGTTCACCTAAACTGGAATAACCTCGCCGGTGAGCCTCTACTGCGCAGCCGAGCATCCTCTGTCTCTTTCGTCCGCCGTCGCGATCCGATGGCGCTTCGCTGGAGGATGATCCTCTATGAGACCCACCCTTTCGGAGATCCGATCGTGGGCAGCCACCATTGAAGTATCTCAAGCGGCTCATGCACTCGGGATCTCACGTTCACACCTCTACGAGATGATTAAGCGCGATCAGGTGCCATTTCGGATCGTGGTGCTTGGTACCCGGTATCGGGTAATCACAGCGTCACTGATCCGATACCTCGAAGCAGAGTAGGGGATGGTCAAACAGACCTCGGAATAGGTCTGCTGAATCAACTCAGGGGGGATCAAGCCGCATAGTAGGTGCGCGATGGCTGCTGATCCCATCAAGAAGGTGGTATTGAAAGACGGCACGGTGCGGTATCGCTTCGTGACGGACGGCCCGAGGAAAGCCGACGGGAAGCGTCGGCAGATCACCAAAACCTTCGATACCAAAACGGAAGCTCGTCACGAGCTCGCTCGAATACGCCACCAATCGCGAACAGGTGAGTATGTTGCGCCAGCGCGGCTGACGGTCAACGAGCTTTTGGACGTCTGGCTGAAAGCGTCGACTCGGGACGTCGAGGAAGCCACCGCCACGAATTACGACAGCGCGGTGCGTCCGGTTCGGAATCATCTCGGGCACAAGCGAGTGCAGCAGCTTATCGAGGAGGACGTTGAAGAGTTCGTCGATTGGCTGGTTACCAGCGGACGTCGGCGAGGCGGGAAGCCGGGCACTGGACTTGGTGCCCGTTCAGTCCAGCTGACACTTGGCCGCTTTCGTTCCGCGCTGAATCTAGCCGTGCGTCGTGGTTGGGTGGTTCGTAACGTCGCTGAACACGTTCGAATATCCCGTGAGGCTCGTGCTCAGGCCGCCCAGAACGCGCCGGAGCGTCGCCCGTGGGACGAGGCCGAGGTGAAGGCCTTTATCGAGGCGAGCAAGGGGCACAGGCTCTTTGGCCCGATGCTTCTTACCCTCATCGCCGAGCGTCCCGCCGAAGTATGCGGTGCCCGCTGGAAAGAGGACGTCGATCTCTCAGGCGAGGGGACTATCGCCGTTGGCAATACCCGGACCATCGTCTACGACCGCAGCCTTGAGCGCGGTCTGCGAAACAAGGTCGTCGAGAAGCAGCCCAAAACTCAGAACGGCAAGCGGGTGCTGCCGTTGCCCAAGCCTGTCTACAGCGCGCTCGTGGTGCTGCGCGCTCTCCAGGAGCGAGAGAAGGAGCAGGCTGGCGAGGCCTACGAGGACTCGGGCTACGTGGTTGTCGATGAGCTGGGCCGTCCGTTCAAGACGGACAAGCTTCGTCGAGAGGCGCACAAGCTGATGGAGGCGGCAGGAGTGCGCAGGGTTCGTCTGTACGACGCGCGCCACGCCTGTCTGTCCTGGATGGCCAACAACGGTGTTCCCGACACGGTGGTCTCTGCCTGGGCCGGACACAGCGACCTATCGTTCACAAAGCGGGTGTACGTGCATCCCGACCCGCAGAGTCTCAAGGCAGGCTCGGAGAAGCTTGCTGAGCTGCTGGGTTGAGGAAGATCAACCCCGTTTGTGAGAAATTGTGAGACGAGAGCCTCAGAAACGATCAAGGGCCTCGTCTCACCGAAGTGATCCAAGGCCCTGACCTGCTACGACAGTCCATCGAACTGTCGGGACGACAGGATTTGAACCTGCGACCCCTTGACCCCCAGTCAAGTGCGCTACCAAGCTGCGCCACGTCCCGGTGCGTCCACCCGCGGTTGCCCCGCGTGATCACGCGAACAGAACCTTACCCCACCTCAAGGGCTGCCCCGAAGGCGGCGGGATCCGCGCGACAATCGGCGTATGGGCAGTGCATCGGAGGGTCGGGCGGCAGTCGGCGGGCGGGATCGGGACGAGGAGGGTCGGGCGCGCAACGCCCGGCCCCGGGACGGGCTCGGGCGCCCGCTGCCGTACGGCGAGCACGGGGTTGCCCGGCAGCCCGAAGGCGTCGTACGCCGTCCCGAGGAGACCGTCGCCGAGGCCCAGGCGCTGCTGGACGCGGGGAAACCGTTCCACGCGCACGAGGTCTTCGAGGACGCCTGGAAATCGGGTCCCGATCAGGACCGCGGCCTGTGGCGGGGGCTCGCGCAGCTGGCCGTGGGGCTCACACACACCGCGCGCGGGAACGTCACCGGCGGGGTGCGGCTGCTGCGGCGCGGGGCCGGGGCGGTCGAGGAGTGGGCGGCCGGGGATGCGCGATCGAGGCCGTACGGGATGGACCCCGTCGGGGTCGTGGCCTGGGCGCGGGAGCTGGCGGCTGAGGTGGAGCGGGACGCCGTGGCCGTCGACGCGGGGGACCGGGCGCCGCGTCTGTCGGGCGGTACGGCCGACGGCTGACCAGGGGCGACCACGGCGTTGTCAGTGGGGTGGGGCAGACTCGGGGGCGTGCGGAAGATTCATGTCATCGGTATCGGCGCGGGCGACCCCGACCAGCTCACCCTGCAGGCGGTCAGGACGCTGCGGAGCACCGACGTGTTCTTCGTCCTGGACAAGGGCGAGGCCAAGTCCGACCTGGTGGGGCTGCGCCGACAACTGCTCGACACGCATGTGCCGGAAGGGACGTACCGCCTGGTCGAGGCGCGCGACCCGGACCGGGACCGGACGGCCGGGGGCGGCGCGTACGCCCCTGCCGTCGGGGACTGGCGCAGCGCCCGGGCGGAGATCTACGAGCGGCTGATCTCGGAAGAACTCGGTGCGGACGACAGCGGGGCGTTCCTGGTGTGGGGCGATCCGTCTCTGTACGACAGCACGCTCGGGATTCTGGAGGAGATCCTCGGGCGGGGAGTGGTGGAGTTCGAGTACGACGTCGTGCCCGGCATCAGCAGTGTCTCCGCGCTCGTCGCCCGGCACCGTACCGGGCTCAACCGGGTCGCGCGGCCCGTGCAGATCACCACCGGGCGGCGGCTGGCCGAGGGTTTCCCTGCGGGTGTCGACGACGTGGTGGTGATGCTCGACGCGCATCAGGCCTTCCGGGAGTACGCCGGTGAGGACATCGACATCTACTGGGGCGCCTACATAGGCACCCCGGACGAGATCCTGGTCTCCGGGCCGATCGCCGAGGCCGGTCCTCGTATCGAGCGGCTGCGCGCGGAGGCCCGGGAGCGCAAGGGCTGGATCATGGACACGTATCTGCTGCGGCGGAATCCCCGGCCCGAGCAGCCCTAGGCGGCGGGCACCCGGGCGGCCCGTCCCCGCATGCGCGGCCGGACGCCCGGTGTGATCGTGACCTCGTGACAGTCGCCGAGGACACCGCGCCTCCCGCCGCCGCGCAGCCACCCGTGCTGGACCGCCGCCGCCGCAACGTCGTCTTCGTCACGATCATGCTCGGCATGCTGCTGGCGGCCCTGGACCAGACGATCGTCGGCACGGCCCTGCCGACGATCGTGTCGGACCTGGGCGGTGCCGAGCACATGTCGTGGGTGGTGACGTCGTATCTGCTGGCGGAGACCGTGGCCACGGTGCTCGTCGGCAAGTTCGGCGACCTGTTCGGCCGGAAGGTGGTCTTCCAGGTCTCGGCGATCGTCTTCATCACGGGTTCGTTCCTGTGCGGGCTGGCCACGAACATGACGCTCCTGATCGCCTGGCGGGCCTTGCAGGGCATCGGAGCGGGCGGGCTGATGGTCACGGCGATGGCCCTGATCGCGGATGTGATCCCGCTGCGGGAGCGCGGCAAGTACCAGGGCGCGATCGGGGCCGTGTTCGGGGTGGCGACGGTCATCGGGCCGTTGCTCGGCGGTCTGTTCACCGACCATCTGACCTGGCGCTGGGCGTTCTACGTCAACGTCCCGATCGCGATCGTCGTCGTGATCGCGGCGGCCCGCACCATCCCGGTGGTGAAGTCGGCGGTGCGGCCGGTCATCGACTATCTGGGCATCGCGTTCGTGGCGATCGGCGCCAGCGCGCTGATCCTGGCGACGAGTTGGGGCGGCACCGAGTACGCGTGGGGTTCCGGCGTCATCATCGCGCTGTTCGTCGGCGGCGCCGTCTCGCTCGGCCTGTTCTGCTGGGCCGAGTCCCGCGCGGCCGAACCGACGCTGCCGATGCGGCTGTTCGCCAACCCCGTCTTCACGGTCTGCTCGATCCTCAGCTTCATCGTCGGCTTCGCGATGCTCGGCGCGATGACGTACCTGCCGACCTTCCTCCAGTACGTGGACGGCGATTCGGCGACGGTCTCCGGCGTACGGACCCTCCCCATGGTCCTCGGCCTGCTGATCGCGTCCGTCTTCAGCGGCAACGTGGTCAGCAAAACCGGACAGTACCGCTACTTCCCGATCATCGGCTCGGCGGTGATGGGTGTCGGCCTGTATCTCCTCTCCCTGATGGACGCGTCGACGAACACCTGGCTGGCCTCGCTCTACATGTTCGTCCTCGGCACCGGTATCGGCCTGGGCATGCAGGTGCTGACGATCGCCGTGCAGAACACCGTCGAATACGCCGACCTCGGCACCGCGACCTCCGGCGTCACCTTCTTCCGTACGCTGGGCAGCTCGTTCGGCACGGCGGTCTTCGGCACGATCTACACCAACTCGCTGACCCCGAACCTCTCCGAGGGCATCGCGGAAGCCGTACGCACGGGCGCGGCGGACACGGCCACCATCACCCAGGCGGCGACCAGCCCGGAGGGCCTGCACAACCTGCCCCCCGAGGCCGCTTCGCCCATCATCGGCGCATACGCGGACACCATCCAGACCGTCTTCCTGTGGACCGTGCCGGTCGCGCTGGTCGGCTTCGTCGTCGCCCTGTTCCTGAAACAGGTCCAGCTGCGCGACAGCGCCCGCATGGCGTCGACGGACATGGGCGACGGCTTCGCGCAGCCGTCCACGGCGGACTCACGGCGCCTGCTGGAGGCCTCCGTCGGAAAGATCATCGGCAGTACGGACCTGGACACCGCGCGCCGGATCGTCAGCGACTCCGACACCCGGCTCGACATCGCGGGCGCCTGGGCCGTCATGCAGGTCGAACTGTTCACCCGTATGGTCGGCCATTCGAGCCTGGGCCTGATCGCCGCCCGCCGCCATATGCCGCCCGAAGTACTCCTCCCTGTCTTCGACCGCATGGTGGAGGAGGGCTACCTGACCCGCACGGACGCCTTCTTCTCCCACACGGAGGCGGGCGCCCGCGAGGCGCAGGTGATCGGCAAGGCATGGGGCACCTGGCTGGCCGGCCGAGTGGAACAGGACCTGGGCCACCCCTCGGGCGAGGACCTGCGCACCGCGGTGGACACCATCGCCAAACGCCTCCTGGTGGAGGACCTCAGCAGCGGCTTGCCGAGCCGGCCTGCGGCGCTGGCGGGTGCAGGTGCAGGTGGGGGGACGTCCGGTTCCTAGCCGGAGCAAGGGTGAGCCACGGCCAGTTGTCGGACGTCCGACTGTGGGAGACCGTCGCCTCGACAATCCAGGTGCCCCGGTATCGGGGGCACGGCCATACTTCCGTCATGTCCCCGGCCCCGGTCCGCTTCCGCGATCCCCGCAGCACGGTGTACGACTTCATCGGCTCGGTACTGGTGCGCTGCCCGCGTTGTGACCGGACGGCGCATGTCCAGCGGAACCCGCACGAGCCGGACCTGGAGCCCTCGTCGGTGTTGTTCGCGCCGCGGCGTCTCGTGTGCACCAGCTGCGGGCTGACCCGTACGTGGTCCGGCCGGTCGGTCTGCTTCTCGGGCAGCTCGGCCGCCCCGGCGCGCGACCCCTACTTCGGCATCCCGGTCCGGCTGCAGACGGAGACCCGCCACGGATGGCTGTGGGCGTACAACCTCGAGCACCTCGCCCACATCAGGCAGTTCGTCGCCGCCTCCCTGCGCGAGCGGGCCCCCTGGTACGACACCGGTCGGAAGATGACCCTGGTCGCCCGGCTACCGGTATGGATCAAGAGCGCCAAGAACCGGGACGAGGTACTGCGCGCCGCCGACCGCATCCAGGCAACTGTGAGCACAAGCCGCCACCCGAACCCCCGCTGATCAGCGCAGCAGCAACTGCGCCCCGCCCACCACCGTCGCCGCGATTACCAGTTGTTCGAACAATCGCTGGTTGATTCGGTTCACAGCCCATTTGCCGATGAACGCCCCGGGGATCACGAACACCACGAGTGCGGCGTCAAGGAGCAGGGAGTGGCCGTCGATCAGGCCCAGGCCGGCACTGAAGGGGACCTTCGAGACGTTGACGATGAGGAAGAAGAACGCCGACGTGCCCAGGAAGCCGAGTTTTCGGAAGCCGGCCGACAGGAGGTACATCGACATGACCGGGCCGCCCGCGTTGGCGACCATCGTCGTGAAGCCGCCGAGGACACCGTACGAGCGGGCCTTGATACGGCCGGCGGGTGTGCTCACCGCGTCCGGGTCGTCCTCCTCCGCTTCCGCGTCCGCCCGGCGTCGGCGCCACACCGTCACCCCGGCCATCAGCAGCAGGATCGCCCCGATCGAGGTCCGTACGACCTCGTCGTCCGCCCACACCAGGAACACCGTGCCGACGACCACGCCCACCGCGACCGCCGGGAACAGTCGCCACAGCGTCGGCCAGTGGGCGTGTCTGCGGTAGGTCAGGACGGCGAGGACGTCCCCCGCGATCAGGATCGGCAGCAGTACGCCGGTGGACTCGCGGGCGGGCAGGACGGCCGCGAAGATCGCCAGGCTGACCGTGTTGGCCCCGCTGACAGCGGTCTTCGAGAAGCCGACGAGCAGCGCCGCGGCGGCCAGCGCGGCGAACTCCCAGTGCGTTATGTGCCAGAGCGTCATCGTGTTCATGCGGAGACCGATGCTATGCCCACCGAAGTGGCCGCCGTAAGGAGCGTCTCGCCAGGTGACCCCTGCCCCACGCGACCCCTGTCCGAGTCCGACCACCGACGGTGGCCGACGCGTCACCGTGGACCGGCCGCCCCTCCCCTGGGAAGATCCAGCCACACCCTTGCGCGCAACACCTTCCACTCGCCCCGTCCACGACGCAGCCGGAGGAGCCATGGCCGAGTTCCGCGAGTACGTCCTCACCGGCACCAGAGGCACGATCGCCGTCCGCGAATGGCCCCGCCCCACCCCGAGCGATTCCGAACGTCCGCTCGAACCTCCCCGCTATCTCGCCCTCCTCTCCCACGGGTACGCCGAACACGTGGGCCGCTACGAGGAACTCGCCGACGTCCTCGTGGCCCACGGCGCGACCGTCCTCGGCCCCGATCACCAGGGGCACGGCAGGTCGGCGGGCGAACGGGCGGTGATCGAGGACTTCGAGGACGTCGTCACCGATCTGCATACGGTCGCCGACCTCGCCCGGGCCGCCCACCCGGGCGTACCGGTCGTCCTCATCGGCCACTCCACCGGCGGTCTCGTCGCGGCCCGCTTCGCACAGCGGTACCGCGGTGAACTGGCCGCTCTCGTGCTCTCCGCGCCCGTCCTCGGCAACTGGGACCTCCCGGGGCGGCTGCTGGCGCTCGACGAGATCCCCGACCGGCCCATCAGCCCGGCCGCGCTCTCCCGCGACCCAGCGGTCCGGGCGGCGTACGCGGCGGACCCGCTGGTCTGGCACGGCCCGATGAAACGGCCGACGCTGGAGGCGTTCGTACGGACGCTCGAGACCGTGGCGAAGAGCGGCGCCATCGGAGGGCTGCCGCTGCTGTGGCTGCACGGCGACGACGACCGGCTCGTCCCGCTCGCCGGGAGCCGCGTCGGCGTCGAGGAGCTACGCGGCTTCGACTGGACCGAGCGGATCTTCCCGGGCTCCCGGCACGACGTCTTCCTGGAGACGAACAGGGCGGCGGCCTTCAACGAACTGACCGCCTTCGTGGACCGGGTACTCGCGACTCGGGCCGCATGACCTCCTTCCCGTCCCAACGATCCCTCCCTCGTCCGACTGATACCCCTCCCCTCCGGACCCCGCTCCCCCCTCCCCCGCCCCACGCGGCCGATTCCCTCACGTTTCCGCCCATCCGTCCTGGGAACCCGCGTCCCCATGGAGTGGTTGCGGCAAGCAGCCTGCGTGGGAGAGGACCCCGAACTGTTCTTCCCCGTGGGCACGGCAGGGCCGGCGCTGCGGGACATCGCCACCGCGAAACGCGTGTGCGCCCGCTGCCCGGTGGCCGCGCAGTGCCTGGACTGGGCCCTGCGCAGCGGCCAGACGTCCGGCGTGTGGGGCGGCACCTGCGAGGAGGAACGCGCCGAGCTGCTCCGTCCCGCCAGAGAAACCGCCAGAGAACGGGTCCGGTGACGGGAGAACGGGAAACCGGGCCACCGCAGCACGCACGCCGTATCACGAGGAGGAGCACCCATGACTGTCGTCAAGAGCAGCCTGCCCGAGCCGGAGCGCCGGATCACCGGTGACGCCCTGCAAGGGACCCTGGTGGATCTGCTGGCGCTGTCGCTGATCGGGAAGCAGGCCCACTGGAACATCGTGGGGCCGAGGTTCCGTTCGATCCATCTGCAGCTCGACGAGGTCGTGACGGCGGCCCGCGAGTTCTCCGACACCGTCGCGGAGCGCGCGGCGGCCCTCGGTGTGCCGCCGGACGGCCGTCCCGAAACCATCGCCTCGTCCCTTCCGTTCCAGGACCCGAAGGACGGCTGGCTGCAGGACACGGAGGTCGTGCAACTCCTCGTCGACGCGCTGGCGACGGCGATCGGCCGTCTGCGCGAGCGCATCGACGCGACGGAGAAGGCCGACCCGGTGACCCAGGATCTGCTGATCGGCATCACGGCCGAACTGGAGAAGCAGAGGTGGATGTTCGAAGCGGAGAACGCACAGCGCGCCAACTGACCCACTTCTCTTCGGACTTGTCGGACTCGGACTCGCTCACCCCAACAGCCAGCCCCCGTCCACACTCAGGTCGATCGCGTTGACGGACCGGTTGCGCAGCAGGAAGTCCACGGCGTCCACCACGTCGGCCATCGTGGCGAGTTGGCCGGCGGGGGTGCGGGCGCGCAGGCCCTCCAGCACCTCCGCGGGCTTGTTCCGCCAGTACGGGCTGTCGCCAACTACCCCCGGATGCACGGCGTTGACCCGGATCGGCGCGAGCTCGACCGCGAGGGTACGGACGAGCCCGGTCACGCCTGCGTTGACGGTCGCCACCGTCGTCGCACCCGGGTAGGGCCGTTCCTTGGCCTGGCCGCCGAACAGCACGATGGCACTCGCGTCGTGGAGACGCGGGCGCAGTGTGTGCACGACCTCGGTGTAGCCGACGAGTTTGAGGGTGACGAGATGGAGGGCCGCGTCGATGTCGTACGCGGTGACCCGGTTCTCGTCGCGCGAGACACCGGCGAGGACGAGATGGTCGACCCGCTCCACGTCGGCGAGCGCGGCGGCGATGTCCCGGGGCCGCGAGAGGTCGAGGGCCAGGCCCCGCGCGCCGATCTCCTTGGCCACCGTGTCGGCGCGATCGGCGTCGCGGCCGGTGAGAACGACCTCGTCGCCGCGCTCGACACGGGCGCGGGCGAACTCGCGGCCGATTCCGGACGTACCGCCGACAACGACCACACTGCTCATGCCCGTTCCTCCCCATCGCCCGCGTTTCCCAGTACGTCCTTCAGGTGGTCCCAGTCCCGGGTGAACCGGTAGGAGTGGCGCGGCGGTGGCTGCGGGGCCTGTGTCTCCAGCCAACGGACGGGCCCGTCACCGGCGTTGGTGAAGCCGTGCACACAACCGGCGCCCGCCCAGGCCGTGTCGCCGGGGCGAAGACGATGACGTTCGCCGTCGAAGGTGGCGTCGACCACCCCTTCGAGGATCAAGTACGTCTCCTCGAAGGGGTGGTCGTGCGTCCCGGCGACGCCGTCGGGCGCGTACTGCACCATGAACATCGTCGAGGCGACCGCGCCCAGGTCGCTGTCGACCATCATCTTCACGGTGATCCCGCTGTAGACGAGCAGCGCGGTGCGCATGCTCGCCGACACGGCAAGGAGATCCTGAGACTGCTTTCCCGGGTCCATCTGCGCGGGCTCGAAGTGGCCGAACGACCGGGTGCGCGGGTCGCGTACGTCGATCCGCACGGGCTCGCGCTCGGGCAGCGCGGGCACGGCCCAGGTGTCATGTCCGTAGCGGGCGCGCGGCACGGGCGCGAGCATGTCGGCCCAACGCCCGCCCGTCCCAACGGAGTTGTCACCGCGCCAGGCATGCGGCACGCCGGTCGGGAGGAGCCCGTAGTCGCCCTCCTCCAGGAGATACGAGCCCTCGGGCACATCGAGGATCACGCTTCCGTCGAGCACATGGAAGCTCTCCTCGTACGAGTGCACGTGCGCGCCCACCGCGCCGTCCGACCGGATCTCGCACAGGCCGAAGCCGGTGTGTACGCTCCCGTCCTCCTCGCCGATGACCGCGCGGCGCCTGAACCCACCGCTGTCGTAAGGGAGTTGCGACGCGTCCGCCGCGTACCGCACCACGAAGTCCGTCATGCCCCGTTCCCCGTCGCCTTCGCCGTCTTCGCCGCGTGTTCCGCCTTCGCCGTCAGCAGCCGGTCGCGGGACTCCTCGACGAGCCGGCGGGCCCGTCCGGTGTCGGCGAGCAGCTTGCCGTCGCGCTTGAGGACGACGCCGTCGACGATGACCGTCTCGACGTTGGACACGTCCGCCGACAGGGTCACGGCGGCCACCGCGTCATGCACGGGCGCCATGTTCAGCGCTGTGGCGTCGAGTGCGACGACGTCGGCGCGTTTGCCGGGGGTGAGGGAGCCGGTGCGGTCTTCGAGGCCCGCGACATGGGCGCCGTTGACCGTGGCCAGCTCCAGCATCTGACGTGCCGTCAACATCGTTGCGGGGACGGGGACATCGGCCTGCCAGGACTCGGCGTTCACGCGGGCGCGTTCGGCGCCGAAGGCCGCGCGGATCTGGGTGAACATGTCGCCGGGCACAGTGGTGACGACGTCGATGCTGAGCGACGGCCGCAGTCCGTGCTCGATCGCTTTCATGACGGGCGGCCAGCCGTGCCCCATCTGCGTCTCGACCTGCGGCGCGATCGACACCGTACCGCCGCTGTCGGCGACCATCCGCCACTCCTCCTCGCTGAGGTAACAGCAGTGGATGTAGGTGGTGTCGGCGCCCAGCAGGCCCAGTTCGTGGAGCTGCTTCACCATGCCGAAGCGGCCCGCGAGCCGGCCCATGGCGACGTGCACGGTGATCGGGATGTCCAGTTCGCGGGCGAGGGCCCATTCGGCGGTGACGACGTCGTTGGTGCAGAAGCCGGGGCCGCGCGTGGCCAGCGCCATCGTCAACAGGCCGCTGTCGGACGCGAAATGGCTGGAGCGGATACGTCGTACGTCGTCGCCCGGTATCGCGATCTTGCTCTCGAACCAGTAGTCGGCGAGGGAGGTGTTGGCGCTGCCGTAGGCGTACTGGGCGCGGATTCCGGTCTCCGTGAGGGCCTTTACGGCTGCGTCCGGATGCTCGGGCGTGTTGTTGATGTGGGACCAGTCGACGAGGGTGGTGATGCCCGCGTTGAGGCATTCCAGGGCGCCCGCGAGGTTGCCCGCGTACACGTCCTCGGGGGTGTAGAGGGGGGCGAAGGTGTCGAGGACGTCCACGAAGTAGTCGTCGAGGGTGGCGTCGGGGGCGCAGCCTCGGATCGGCGCCTCCCAGGTGTGGCGGTGGGTGTCGACGAAGCCGGGGATCACGATGCGGCCCGTCATGTCGAGCACGTCGGCGTCCGCGCTGATCTCGCGCTGGACCGCGACGATCTTCCCGTCCTCGATCAGGACGTCGCCCTGGGGCAGTTCCCCGATGTCGGGGTCCATGGAGATCACATGGCCGGAGCGCAGAAGCAGACGATCGGTCATCGCCCTTCCTCCCATGGAGAGTTGGTACGGATTCCAGTAGCGGATCTCAGTAGGCGATCTCAGTAGGCCGAGAGGGCGCGGACGGCCGTCACGACCTTGTCCACGGTGGGGATGACGCGCTCCTCCAGCGCATCGGCGAACGGCAGCGGGACGCACTCCCCCGCCACCCGTCGCACCGGCGCGTCGAGCAGTCCGAACCCCTCGTCAGCGACGACGGACGCGAGCGTCGCGCCCCATCCGCCCTGGTACGGGTTCTCCTCGACAATCGTAAGTCGCGAGGTCTTCTCCAGCGAGGCGAGAACCGTGCTGACGTCCAGCGGTACGAGGCAGCGCAGGTCGACGACCTCCGTGTCGATACCCTCCCCGGCCAGCCGTTCGGCGGCGGTGAGCGCGACCGGGACCATCGAGGCGAGGGCCACGAGCGTGATGTCGGCGCCCTCGCGGACGACGGCCGCCTTCCCCAGTTCCACCACATGGTCCGGCGGCGCGGGCGGGCCCTTGCTCGCGAAGAGCCCCTTGTGCTCGAAGAAGACCACCGGGTCGTCGCTGCGAATGGCGGCCGCCATCATGCCGACGACGTCTGCGGGTGTCGACGGTGCCGCGATCTTCAGGCCGGGCACGGTGAACGCCCAGTTCTCGGTGGCCTGCGAGTGCTGCGCCCCGAAGCCGAGTCCACCGCCGTTCGCGGTGCGGACGACGAGCGGCACGGTTACCTGACCACCCGTCATATACCGTACTTTCGGTATCTCGTTGGCGAGGTAGTCCCAGCAACAGGCCAGGAAGTCCGAGAACATGATCTCGGCGACGGGCCGCATCCCGGTCATGGCGGCCCCCATCGCGGCGCCCACGATGGCCTGTTCGGAGATGGGCGTGTCCCACACCCGCTCGGGCCCGAACTCCTTGAACAGCCCGGCGGTCGTCTTGAACACCCCGCCGGCCTCCCCGATGTCCTCCCCGAGGCACACGACCGCCGGATCGCGCCGCATCTCCCGCGCGATGCCCTCGGCGACGGCTTCCCGATAGGTGATCTGCCGCTGTGCGGAAGCTTCTTGAGCCTCCGTCAGGTCCGCCATGCCGCACCTCCGTCCGCCCATACGTCGGTCAGCGCCTCGGCCGGATCGGGCGCGGGCGCCGCCTTCGCGGCCTCGACCGCGTCCCGTACGAGCGCGGTTGCCCGCTCGTCGACGGCGGCGACCGTCTCGACCGGCACACCCAGCTCGGCGAGTCGGCCCCGCGCGAGGTCCAACGGGTCGTGCTTGAGCCAGCGTTCGACCTCCTCGGCGGGCCGGTAGGTGGCCGGGTCGGCGCGGCTGTGCCCGTAGTGACGGTAGGTCTCGGCCTCCAGGAGGGCGGGCCCGTCTCCTGCCCGGGCCCGCCGCGCGAGCCGGTCCACCGCCTCCCGCACCAGCACCACGTCGTTGCCGTCGACGACCTCGCCCGGAATGCCGTACGCCGGAGCCCGGTCGGCGGCCGGGCGGGGCACCGCAGTGACGTCCGCGATCGCCGTGTACTCCATGTACAGGTTGTTCTCGCAGATGAACAGCACGGGCAGTTTCCATACGGCGGCCAGGTTGAGCGCCTCGTGGAAGGCGCCGATGTTGGTCGCACCGTCGCCGAAGAAGGCGACCGCGAGCTGATCGGTGCCGCGCAGCCGGGCCGACCAGGCGGCGCCGACGGCCATGGGGAGGTGGGCGCCGACGATGGCGTACGAGCCGAGCATGCCGGCGGACGCCTTGGTGAGGTGCATGGAGCCGCCCTTGGCCTTGCAGAGCCCGGTCGCGCGGCTCATCAGCTCGGCGAGGCACTCCTCGGGGGTGGCGCCGCGCGCGAGGGCGTGGTGGTGACCCCGGTAGGTGGCGAAGACGTAGTCGTCGTCGCGCAGGGCGGCGCTCGCGCCGACGGCGATGGCCTCATGACCGGCGGCGAGATGCGTGGTGCCCTTGACGAGCCCGGACAGGAAGAGGTCGTGGGCCGCCTTCTCCGTACGGCGGATGACGGCCATCTGCTCGTAGAGGGCAAGGAGTTCGTCCCCGGTGATGCCGGCGACCGTGGCGCCTCCGGTCTCCCTGGTGTCCATCAACCGCTCCCGTTCCTGCGGGTGTTGAGGTGGGACTGGGCTTCGCGGCGGGTGTTGAGTTCGCCACCGACCGTCCAGTACTTGCGGCCCGCTACCAGGAGTTCCTCGGCCGGGAACTTGGTGATGACCTCGCAGCCGTCGGCGGTGACGACGATCTCCTCCTCGATGCGTGCCGCCGTCCAGCCGTCGGAGGCCGGCCAGTAGGTCTCCAGGGCGAACACCATGCCCTCTTCCAGGACTTCGGGGTGGTCGAGGGAGACGAGGCGGCTGAAGATGGGCTTCTCCCAGATGGACAGGCCGACCCCGTGGCCGTACTGGAGCGCGAAGGCCGCCGTCTCGTCCGGGAAGCCGAACTCCTCGGCGCGCGGCCACACCTGGACGATGTCGGCGGTGGTCGCGCCCGGCCGGACCAGGGCGATCGCCTCGTCCATGTACTCCCGGCAGCGGACGTACGCGTCGCGCTGGGCGCCGGAGGCGCTGCCGACGGCGAACGTGCGATAGTAGCAGGTGCGGTAGCCGAGGTGGCTGTGCAGGATGTCGAAGAAGGCGGGGTCGCCGGGGCGGATCAGGCGGTCGCTGTAGACATGCGGATGGGGTGAACAGCGTTCCCCGGAGATGGCGTTGACGCCTTCGACGTACTCGCTGCCGAGGTCGTACAGCACCTTGCTGACGAGTCCGACGCACTCGTTCTCGCGGACGCCGGGGCGGAGATAGCCGTACAGCTCCTCGTAGGCCGCGTCGACCATCGCGCAGGCCTGGGTGAGCAGGGAGATCTCGTCCGGGGTCTTCGTGCGGCGGGCCTGGAGGAAGACCTGCTGGCCGTCGACGACGTCGATGCCCTCGGCGCGCAGGGCCATCAGGATCGGCATCTCGGCGAGGTCGACGCCAAGCGGTTCGTCTCCGAGGCCGTGGGCGCGCAGTTCGGTGGCGATCTTGCGGGCCACGTCCTCGGCGATACCCGCGTCCGGGTGGAAGGCGCCGCGCAGGGTGGAGATGCCGGCGCGGGCACCGGTGGGCGGGCCGTCCTTGCCGTCGCTGTAGTCGAGCCAGGGGTTGTAGAGCTGGTGGTGGCGGGCGGCGGAGCCGAAGTCCCAGAGGACCGGGTCGCCGCCGCGCACCAGCAGCGCGAAGCGGATCAGCTTGTCCATGGCCCACGTACCGATGTGGGTGGACGTCATGTAGCGGATGTTGGCGAAGTCGAAGCTGAGGACCGCGCCCAGCTCGGATCGGTTCAGGGCCTGGTGGAGCCTGGCCAGCCGCTCCCTGCGCAGCCTGTCCAGGTCGACGCGCTGTTCCCAGTCGACGGCATTGGGTCCGAAAGTGCGGATCGCCATGGCGACCACCCCCACTTCGGAGTGAACGACTCGACGGCCCGAGTGTCAACTATTACTGAACAGTCTGTTCGATGTCAGGAACCGGACCGGGTCAGGAACTGCTCTGGCTGAACACGAACCACACGCCGACGGCCGGTTCCGCGCTGTCGTTGCGGTACCGGTGGGGGGTCGTCGACTCGAAGCACACGGCGTCGCCGGGACGCAGGGTGTGATCGTCGAAACCGAGGGTGAGGACCAGCTCGCCCGAGGTCAGATAGCCGTACTCGGTGCCCGCGTGCCGCATCAGCCCGCCGCTGCTCGACGAGGAACCGCCGGGCCGGTAGGTCACCAGCAGGAAGTCGACATCAGTCCCCGGGACATGCCCGAGCCGCTCCCACACCACGCCCGAGTCCAGCTCGATCGTCTCCCGCCCACCCGCTCCCACCAGCGGCCCGATCCGTCGGCCGGGGTCGGCGGCGAAGGCGGCGAGGGCATGCATGACGGTGGCGCCGGCGACCAGCGGGGACTCGCGGACGGCTTCCGCGGGCGTGTCGAAGAGGGACTCGACGGAGATCGCGAGGGCCGTGGTGATCGCGTAGAGGGTGCTGACGGACGGCTGGCTCTTGCCGGTCTCGATCTGGGAGACGAGGCTGGCGGAGACCCCGATCTCACGCGCGAGCCCCCGCAGGCTCATCCCCCGTTCGAGGCGCGCCTGCCGGATCCGCGCCCCTACGGGCGGCACGCCGGCGGATGGCACGGGCGACTCCCCTCACTGTCAGTGGTGTGCAGTGTTATTGAACAGCACGTCTCGGCCGTGCCACCAGAGAACTCCACAGCCTCACGCCTTCCCCGTGGGGAAGAGCGCCCGCACCTCCCACCCCTCCGCGTGTCCGGCCAGTGGTCCCGCGGTCAGATCCCCGCCGAGGGCCGTGACGCGTTCCGTGAGGCCGACCAGGCCGAAGCCGCCGCCGTGTGCGGCGGCCGGGAGCTGGGTGCCGCCCCGGCCGTCGTTGGTCACGGCGACCTCCAGTCGGCGGCCGTCGTGGCGGAGCCGGACCGTGATCTCGGTGGCGTCGGCCGCGTGCCGTCGTACGTTCGTCAGCGCTTCCTGCACCACCCGGAACGCGGCGGCCTGCACCTCGTGCGGGAGGTCGTCCGGCACGGCGGGGTCACGGTCCAGGGTGACGTGCTGGACCGAGCTCGCGAAGCCGTCCGTCAGCTCCGCGATGCCGGCCAGGTCGCCGACGGGTCTGCGGTCGGCGGAGTCCGGGCCGGTGTCGCGGAGCACGCCCACGGTCCGGCGCATGGACGCCAGCGCTTCCGTGGCCGCACGTTCGATGCCCGCGAGGACGGTGTCGAGGTTCTCCGGCTGGGTGGTCGCCATCATGCGGGCCATCTGGGTCTGGACGAGGATGCCGGTGACATGGTGGGCGACGAAGTCGTGCAGGTCGGCGGCGATCGCGACCCGTTCCGACCGCCGCGTCGCGCTGATCGTCATGTTCCGCCGGTAGTCCAGCGCACGCAGATACCCGGCCAGACCGGCGACGAGGCCGAGCAGGACGAGTCCGATCAGCATGAACCCCAGCAGGCCGGACTCGTCGTGCTCATAGAAGCGCGCGGGTGTGGCGAGCAGTGCGACCCCGTCCAGGACTCCGCAGACCACGGCCCAGGGCTGGGGGCAGTGCCGGACCGCGATGAACAGCAGACTCAGCAGGATCGCTGTCTCGCCCGGGCCGAACGGGGCCTGCTCGTCCAGCAGCACCGAACCGGCGGTGAACAGCAGCGAGGCGACGGCCGGTACGGCCGTGCGCAGCTGCGGGGTGAACCAGTCGGGTCGCCGCCCGGCCGACCACAGCAGGGCGGCGAACCCGAGGGCCAGGACGGCCACGGGTGGCCAGAGCGTGTTGCCGCTGTCGTTCGCGTTGAGCAGGTCCAGGAACGCGGCCATGACCAGGAGCGAGACGACGAATCCCCGGACGCAACCGCGGGGCGAATCCGATGTCATGCGGATCACCGTATGCGCGGACGGCGACGGCGGGATCGGCCGAATGGTCGAGGAACGGTCCGTGAAGGATGGCCGGACGGCCGAGGCGCGCACCCGGGCCCGCGGGACAGAGTGGAGCCACTTCCCACCCGGCCCCACCTTCAGGAGTACGAGATGCAGCGCAAGGCCCTCATCAGCGTGATCGGCGGTGCGACCGCCGCGGTCGCCCTGGCCGGTGTCGGCACCCATCTGCTCGCGGGTACCGAGTCGACGACATCGTTGGACCAGTACACGACAGTGACGGTGGACGGTCACAAGGCGCTGTCGGCCAAGATCGTCGCGGGCCGCGCCGAGAGCAAGTTCCACCCGCTCCCCTGGGTGGGCACGAAGGTCTCCGGTGTCTCCTGCCCGACCGGTCTGAAGGCCGTGGCCGGCGCGAGCATCACGTGCACGGGCCGCACCGGCAAGGGCAAGGACATCGACATACCGGTCACGGTCGTCAAGGCGACGGCCACCTCCGTGACCTGGAAGTTCGAGCGCTGAGCAGCGACGAGACCAAGGAGAACGAGCAGATCATGAGTACGGTCCTGGCCGGTCACGGCCTCACCAAGAAGTACGGCTCCACCACCGCGCTGCACGGCGTCGATGTGGAGGTCGGTGCCCGTGAGTCACTCGCGATCATGGGTCCGTCGGGGTCCGGAAAGTCGACCCTCCTGCACACCCTCGCCGGAGTCGTCCGGCCGGACGGCGGCGAGGTCCTGCTGCAGGGCGAGCGCATCGACAATCTGGGCGAGAACAGGCTGAGCGATCTGCGCCGGAAGCGGTTCGGATTCGTGTTCCAGTTCGGCCAGTTGCTGCCCGAACTGCCCGCCGAGGAGAACATCGCGCTGCCGCTGATGCTGGACGGCCTGCCCCGCGGCCGATCCGTCTCCCTGGCCCGCCGCTGGTTCGCCCCGCTCGGTCTCGACGGATTGGAGAAGCGCCGCCCGGGTCAGCTGTCCGGCGGTCAGGCCCAGCGCGTCGCGATAGCCCGTGCGCTGGTCGTCCAGCCCGACGTGGTCTTCGCGGACGAGCCGACCGGCGCGCTGGACCAGGTCACCAGCGAGGAGGTCATCCGGCTGCTGACCTCGGTCACCCGTGAGCAGGGCGCCTCCCTGGTCATGGTCACCCACGACCCGGACGTCGCCGCCCACTGTGACCGCGTCCTCCAGGTCCGCGACGGCCGCATCACGGGCCACCAGCAGTACACGGTGACGCCCTGAGCGGACGGGGCAGGGCCCTGCGAGGCGGCGCCCTCCTTACCGGCCGCCTCTGCCACGAGCCACTGCGCCGACGCCCCGCCTGACAAGCGGTCCCGCCACGTCGCTCTCCCTCCTCCCCTCTGGCACAGGCCGCCGCCCTCACCCCTCGACCTCCGCTGGCCCCGCCCTCCAGCACGCCCACACTCCCTGCCTCCGTCCGGCCCTCTGCCCGCCGGCCGTTCCCGTCCCACCGCGCCCTGCGCCCGCACACCCGATCACGCCCCTTCTCCCCCTCCACCCGTCCCGATCTCCCGGAGCCCTAATGTCCTCGCCCGTCCCACAGTTGACGTGGTTTCTCGCGCGTCGGTCCGGCCGTCGTGGTCTGCACAGCCAGTTGCTGGCGGCCGGTGCCGCGGCCGTCGGTGCGCTGATTCTGCTGGTGCTGGCGGCCGGCTACTTCGGCAGCGGCACCCGTGCCCACGCCACGGCCTGGCGCACCCCGGCACCCGACCGGCACGGCACGGCCGTACAGACACTCGGCACGACCTACCTCGGCGACCGGCCCATCACCGTTGTGTCGCTCGCCCAGTTGCCCAGCCGCAAAGCCACTCCTGCGCCCCCGGGGCTGACCGGGTTCCCCAAGCCGGGGCAGGTGTACGTCTCGCCCGCCCTGGCCGACCTGCTGCACAAGACGCCGGCGAAGCAACTCGCCGGTCGATTCCCGAAGGTGTCCTCGTACGGCACCATCGGCGAGGCCGGCCTAGGGGCGCCCCAGGAGCTGGTGGCCGTCGTGGGGAGGGCCGCGTCCGACCCGGCGGTCTCCCGCGCTGCCGAACCGCTCGGCGTGTTCGGCCAGTTCGGCGGTCAGACCGCACACGCCGTGGTGTCCGGCTTCGACGGCGGCGAGGTCAGTGTGTTCACCTCGTCGGACAAGCCCGCGGTGTCGATCGGGGTGGCGATCGTCGCCGTCCCCGTGATCGTGCTCGCCGCGGCCGCCGGCCGGCTCGGCGCGGCCCGGCGTGAGCAACGGCTCGCCGCGCTGCGGCTGGCCGGGGCGACACCACGCCAGATCCTCGCGATGACCGGCCTGGAGTCGGCGGTCGTCGGCGCGGCCGGGGCCCTCACCGGCGCGTTGGCCTACTGCCTGCTGCTGCCCGCGCTCGCGGAGATCCCATTCGGTATCGGCACCTGGTACACCGGCCAGTTGTGGGTGGGGCTGCCCTGGCTGCTGGGGATCGTGGCGTTCGTGGCCGGACTCATCGCGGTGAGCGCCATGTTGACGCTGCGCCAGGTGGCGACCTCGCCGCTGGGCGTGGCCCAACAGGCGAACCCCCGCAGCACCAATCTCATCCGCCTGATCCTCTTCACGGCCGTCCTGCTCTACATCTACGTGACGACGACGTCGGGCGGTTCCGGCCCCGGTCAGCAGCTCGCGATGCTGCTCATGTTCTACGGCGCCTTCTGGCTACTCGGCCCCTGGGTCGTGGACCGGCTCGGCCGGATCACGGCCCGCTTCGCCCGCCGTCCGGCGACCCTGCTGGCGGCGCGCAGGCTGAGCGACGACCCGCGCGGATCCTGGCGCACGGTCAGCGGCCTGGTCCTCGCCGGGTTCGTGGCCGGCTTCTTCACCGTGGGCAACGTGGGCATCGACGAATACCGCTTCCCCGGCCAGGTCGCCATAGCCACCACGAGCACCGCCACGGCCCGCACCGCCGCCACCGAGGCGCGTACGCTGCTCCACGCGGCCGGGGTGAAGGCGACGGTCACCGCGAGCGACGGCGCGGACGAGATATTGAGCAGCACCCCCGGAGTGGTGGTCCACGTCTCCGGCGGCGCAGCACAGCTCGACACCGCGACCACCGCCCTGTCGGACCTGGTTCCGGGCCAACTCCCGTACACCCAGGCCTATGTCAACGCCGAGAACCAGGCCTTCACCGGACGGCTGGGCGAGCTGGGCACCGCCGCTCTCGCAGTCAGCTTCCTCGTAGCGACCGCATCGGCCGGGCTGACCGCCGCCGCGAACGTCCTCGACCGGCGCCGCGTCTACGCCCTGCTGCGGCTGGCCGGCACCCCGTTGAAGCTCCTCGACCGGGCCAGGTTCCGCGAGACGGTCCTCCCGCTGGTCGTCCTCGCGGGCGGCACCACCGGGGCCGGTGTCTATGCCGCCTTCCAGGTCAACAAGCTGTTCGGCAGCACGATCAGCGCCTCCGGCGCGATGACCCTGGCGCTGTGCGTGACCGTGGGCGCGCTGGCCATGTTCGCGGCGATCGGAGCGAGCAAACCACTGCTGCGGGCGGTCACGCAGGACCCGGCGCAGACGGCGGACTGAGCGGGCTGAGCGGACTGGCAAGAGACCACGCCCTCCGCAGACCGCAGACCGCAGACCGCACGCCGCACGCCGCACGCCGCACGCCGCGGACCATCCGCCGCTCCTCCCCCTCCCACCCCTGAGGCATGATCGAGCCATGACCCCCGCCCCGCCCAGTCCCCCGATCCGCGTCCTGATCGCCGACGACCAGGACATGGTCCGTACGGGATTCCGTTTCTTCCTCGACGCACAGCCCGACATCACCGTGGTCGCGGAGGCCGCCGACGGGGAGGAGGCCGTGGCGCTGGCCCGCAGTGAGCGTCCGGACGTATGCCTGCTGGACATCCGGATGCCCAGGCTCGACGGCCTGGAGGCGACCCGGCTGCTGGCCGGCCCCGGGGTCGCCGACCCGATGCGGGTCGTCGTGGTCACCACCTTCGACCTCGACGAATACGTGTACGGAGCGCTGCGCGGGGGCGCCTGCGGGTTCCTGCTCAAGGACTCGGGGCCCACCCTCCTCGCGGAGGCGGTACGGGCCGCGGCGGCCGGTGACTCCCTGGTGTCGCCGTCGGTCACGGTCCGGCTCCTCGAGCACATCACCGGAGCGCAGAACACCGAGTCCCGTCCGACGGCCCCGCCGCCCCCGGTCTCCGCGGCGATGCTCAAGGAACCGCTCACCGACCGGGAACTCGACGTGGTCCGGCTGGTCGCACTCGGGCACACCAACGCCGAGATCGCCTCCGCGTTGTTCGTCTCCCTCTCCACGGTCAAGACGCACCTGTCGAGCGTGCAGCTGAAGCTGGCCGCCCGGAACCGGGTGGAGATCGCGGCGTGGGCCTGGCAGAACGGGCACGCGCGCCCGGAGGCGTGAGGCCCAGCGCCCCGGATGTGGCGCGTTCGACGTGCAACGGCTATGCAGAAACAGGACGAGTTGAAAGTACGATCAGCCAATGTCTGACATGATCGAAACCACGCCCGGCTGGCTGGCACCCGACGAGCTCGAACAGGCTCGCGCGAAGATGCCGATCCTGTACGTCGAAGCCGTACCGGTGCGCGTCGACGACAACGGCGAAGTCTCCAGCATCGGCCTGCTCCTGCGCATCGGCTCGGACGGCACGGTCAGCCGCGCCCTGGTGTCGGGCCGCGTCCTGCACCACGAGCGGGTGCGCGACGCCCTCCTGCGCAACCTGGAGAAGGACCTCGGCCCGGTCGCTCTGCCCCGGGTCCCGGCCTCCCCGCAGCCCTTCACCGTCGCGGAGTACTTCCCGACGCTGGGGGTCACCCCGTTCCACGACCCGCGCCAGCACGCGGTGTCCCTCGCCTACATCGTCCCGGTGGCCGGCGACTGCCGCCCCCGCCAGGACGCCCTCGACCTGGTCTGGTTCAGCCCCGAGGAAGCCTCCTCCCCGCTGGTGCAGAACGAGATGCCGGGCGGCCAGGGAGTCCTCCTCAAGCAGGCACTCGCCCATGTCGGCCGCCTGTCCTGAGCTGGGCGGACAATCAAAACCCAGGAATTACCAAGGTTCTCACAGCATTCCCATGGCAATTGAATTCTGAGATTTCGACTAACACCGCACGGGGCCGTGTTAAGTTTTCTTTCATCAGGGCGGCGGGAAAGCCCGGGGCGAGAGCCCTGAGCCCCTGTCCGTCCAAGCGGAATCGTCCCGTGCAGTACTGGAAACTCAGAAGGAGTCAGTATGAGCTTCAGGATTATTGCCCCGCTCACCCCGCAGCGGAACGCGAACGCGAACCCGAACGCCAACCAGTTCCCGCAGCCCCCGCAGGACGCGCAGCAGGCGCGCCGTCGGCGCCCGCGTCCCGGCGAGCCCGTCCCGCCCCGGGCCGGCAACTGACACAATCCCTGCTCACACGGGAGGGCCGGTGGTGTTCCACCGGCCCTCCCGGCGTTTCCGCACCGCTCCGCTGCACTGTGCACGGACTGTGGATCTCCCCGGAAACACCTGGCGATCGGGCAAAGTCCCGGAAACCGCGGGAGCTGGCTCCGTAAAGTCATGCATCACAGGAGAATCATGCGTGCGACCAAAACCAGGGGCAATTCAGGGACCAATCATCCGCGAAGCGTCCCACCGGGTATTGAATTGTCCGAATACGGGTTCCCGATCAATTCGGAAAAGAATGCGGGGAGCGATCCGGGCGATATCTACGACGAACCGGACGACATCTACGTCGAAGACGAATACGAATACGAATACGAATCGTCCGCCACCCCCACCGTCCCCGCCCGTGCCGCCTTCCGTCGTTTCTGGCCGCTGACGAAGGGGCTGCGGCGCTGGCTCGTGGCGGTCTGGCTGTGCACCGTGCTCGGCGCGCTCGCCGAGACGTCCGCCATCCTGCTCTTCGGCGACCTCACCGACAACGCGCTCCAGAACGGCTCGCTGGACGCCTTCTGGACGCCCGCCGCGCAGTGGCTGGCCATCGCCGTGGTGGGCGCGGCCATCGGGTACGCGGGCGGTTCCCTCTCCGTATGGGTGTCGGAGCGGTTCGTGATGCGGCTGCGCGAACGGGTCTTCGACCATGTGCAGAAGCTGCCCCCGCACTTCTTCCAGCGCCACCGCCAGGGCGATCTGCTCTCCCGGCTGACCGGTGACATCGAGGCCATCGAGCAGATGGCCGTCTCCGGTCTCATCGGCACCGCGTCCGCACTGTTCAGCGCCGTCTTCTACGCGGCTGCCGCGTTCTGGCTGCAGTGGGACCTGGCCGCGGTGACCTTCGCTCTCGCCCCGCTGTTCTGGCTGGCCGCCCGGAGGTTCTCCGCCGGCGTCAAGTCCGTGGCCCGGGACGGCCGGGTCGCCGACGGCGCGGTGACCTCCGTGGTGGAGGAGTCCCTCGGCAACCTCGTCCTCACCCAGGCGTACGGCCGGGAGGACGCGGAGCGGCGCAAGCTGAAGCAGGAGGCGACGGCGTGGTTCCGGGCCTCCGTGCGCTCGGCCCGGCTCAACCAGGCGTACGGGCAGCTCGTGCAGGTCATCGAGACGATCTGTGTGCTCGCCGTGATCGGTATCGGCGTGTGGGAGATCTCCGAGGGGCAGATGACGCTCGGTCAGCTGCTCGCGTTCGCCGCCCTCCTCAGCTACCTGTACCCGCCGATCCGCAGCCTCGCCCAGCTGGGCCTCGTCATCACAGCCGCCACAGCCGGAGCCGAGCGGCTCATCGAGGTGCTGGACTCCCGGCCCGCCGTCAGCGACCCGGCCGGACCCGAGCGCGCCGGGACCAGGCGGCCGGACGGCAGCGTAGAGGTGCGGGACGTCTCCTTCCGCTACCCGGGAGCCGACGCCACGGCGCTCGACTCACTGTCCTTCACCGTGCGGCCGGGCGAACTGGTGATCGTCACCGGGCCGAGCGGCGCCGGGAAGTCCACCCTCTCCAAGCTCCTGCTGCGCTTCTACGACCCCGACTCCGGCGCCGTTCTCCTGGACGGCACCCCGCTCAGGGACTTCCCCCTGGACCGGCTGCGCGAGTACATCGCCCTGCTGCCCCAGGAGACCCTGGTCCTGCACGACACGGTCCGCGCCAACATCGCCTGCGGGCGGCCCGGGGCCAGCGACCACGCCATCGAGGAGGCGGCCCGTACGGCCGACGCGCACGACTTCATCACCGCGCTCCCCGACGGGTACGACACCCGGGTCGACCCCAACTCGGCGCGGCTGTCCGGCGGCCAGTTGCAGCGCCTCGCCATCGCCCGGGCCGTCCTGCGCGACGCGCCGGTCCTCGTCCTCGACGAGCCCACGACCGGCCTCGACGCGATCGCCTCGCGCCGCATCGTCGAACCGCTGCGCCGTCTGATGGCCGGCCGCACCACGATCGTGATCACGCACGACCTGGATCTGGCCCCCGACGCCGACCGCATCCTCGTCATCCACCGAGGCCGCATCACCGAGTCCGGCCGCCACGACGAGCTCCTCGCCCTCGGCGGCACCTACGCCCACCTGCACAGCTCCCGGACGGAGACATCGGCGGGACCGGCCGAGCCGTTCCCGCCGATGTTCACGCCTCCCCCGTACCCCGTGTTCACCGGCCCCGAGGGCTACTACTACGGCGGACAGGCGTCCTGAGTCCCCTGGGAACCCTGAGACCCGATGGTGGCGGCCTCAGCCGATCTCGACGAGCAGATCGCCGCCCTCCACCTGCTGGATCCGGTTGATGGCCAGCCGCGTCACCTTCCCGGCCTTCGAGGCGGTGACCGCGGCTTCCATCTTCATCGCCTCGATGGTGGCCACGGTGGCACCGGCCGCCATCTCGTCGCCCTCGGTGACAGCGAGGGTCACGACCCCGGCGAACGGCGCGGCGACATGGCCGGGGTTGGCCCGGTCGGCCTTCTCCGTCGCCGGGATGTCGGAGGCGACCGAGGTGTCCCGCACCTGGATCGGCCTCAGCTGGCCGTTCAGGGTGGACATCACCGTACGCAGACCGCGTTCGTCGGCCTCGCCCACGGCCTCCAGCTCGATGAGCAGCCGTACACCCGGTTCGAGGTCGACGGAGTACTCCTTCCCCGGGCGCAGCCCGTAAAAGAAGTCCTTGCTGTCCAGGACGCTGGTGTCGCCGTAGGTCTGACGGTGTGTTTCGAACTCACGTGTCGGCCCGGGGAACAGCAGCCGGTTGAGCGTCGCCCGCCGCTCCTTCACCAGCCCTTCGCGGTCGTCCGCCGTCAGCTCCTCGACGGGCTTGGGCGCGGCGCGGCCCTCCAGGGCCTTGGTGCGGAACGGCTCCGGCCAGCCGCCGGGCGGGTTGCCCAGTTCGCCGCGCAGGAAGCCGATGACGGAGTCGGGAATGTCGAACCTGTTCGGCGTCGCCTCGAAGTCCTTCGGCGAGACGTCGGCGCCCACCAGGTGGAGCGCGAGGTCACCGACCACCTTCGACGAAGGGGTGACCTTCACCAGCCGGCCGAGGATGCGGTCGGCTGCGGCGTACATCGCCTCGATCGCCTCGAAGCGGTCGCCGAGGCCCAGTGCGACCGCCTGGGTGCGCAGGTTGGAGAGCTGCCCGCCGGGGATCTCGTGGTGGTAGACCCGCCCGGTCGGCGCGGCCAGGCCCGCCTCGAAGGGCGCGTAGATCTTGCGGACGCTCTCCCAGTACGGCTCCAGGTCGCCCACGGCGGCGAGGCTCAGCCCGGTGGACCGCTCGGAGTAGTCGGTCGCGGCGACGATGCCCGACAGCGAGGGCTGCGAGGTGGTGCCCGCCATCGACGCCACCGCCCCGTCGACCGCGTCCACGCCCGCCTGGATCGCGGCGAGGTAGGTGGCGAGCTGACCGCCCGCCGTGTCGTGGGTGTGGAGATGCACCGGCAGACCGAACTCGCGGCGCAGCGCCGTTACGAGGGTCGCGGCGGCCGGGGCCCGCAGCAGCCCCGCCATGTCCTTGACGGCCAGGACGTGCGCGCCCGCCTCGACGATCTGTTCGGCGAGCCGGAGGTAGTAGTCGAGGGTGTAGAGCCGCTCGGAGGGATCGGACAGGTCGGCGGTGTAGCAGAGGGCGACCTCGGCGATCGCCGTTCCCGTCTCCCGTACGGCGTCGATGGCGGGCCGCATCTGCCCCACGTCGTTCAGCGCGTCGAAGATCCGGAAGATGTCGATGCCGGTGGCCGCGGCCTCCTGCACGAAGGCGTCGGTCACCTCGGTGGGGTACGGCGTGTAGCCCACGGTGTTGCGGCCGCGCAGCAGCATCTGGAGGCAGATGTTGGGCACGGCCTCGCGGAGTGCGGCCAGGCGTTCCCAGGGGTCCTCGGCGAGGAAGCGGAGGGCCACGTCGTAGGTGGCGCCGCCCCAGCACTCCAGGGAGAGCAGCTCGGGCAGGGTCCGTGCCACGACCGGGGCGACGGCGAGCATGTCCTTCGTACGGACCCGGGTGGCCAGCAGCGACTGGTGGGCGTCGCGGAACGTCGTGTCGGTGACGCCGATGGCCGGTGACTCGCGCAGCCAGCGGGCGAAGCCCTCCGGGCCGAGTTCGACGAGCCGCTGCCGGGAGCCGGCAGGCGGTTCCCCTGCCGACAGGGCCGGGATCTTGGTGACCGGGTCGCTCAGCTCGGGCCGTTCGCCGTGCGGCTTGTTCACGGTGACGTCGGCGAGATAGGTGAGCAGCTTCGTACCGCGGTCGGCGGAGTGACGTGCCGTGAGCAGATGCGGGCGCTTCTCGATGAACGACGTCGTGACCCGGCCGCCCCGGAAGTCCGGGTCGTCGAGCACGGCCTGCAGGAACGGGATGTTGGTGGCCACGCCACGGATGCGGAACTCGGCCACGGCACGCCTGGCCCGGCCGATCGCGGTGCTGAAGTCGCGTCCCCGGCAGGTGAGTTTGACCAGCATCGAGTCGAAGTGCGCGCTGATCTCCGTACCGGCATGGGTGGTGCCGCCGTCCAGCCGGATGCCGGAGCCGCCGGGCGAGCGGTAGGCGCTGATCCGGCCGGTGTCCGGGCGGAAGCCGTTGGCCGGGTCCTCGGTGGTGATACGGCACTGGAGCGCGGCTCCGTGCAGGGTGACCGTCTCCTGGGAGAGGCCCAGGTCGGCCAGTGTCTCGCCGGAGGCGATGCGCAGCTGGGACTGGACGAGGTCGACGTCGGTGACCTCCTCGGTGACCGTGTGTTCGACCTGGATGCGCGGGTTCATCTCGATGAAGTGGTAGTTGCCCTCGCGGTCGAGGAGGAACTCCACGGTGCCCGCGTTGCGGTAGCCGATCTCCCGGGCGAACCGCACGGCGTCGGCACAGATCCGGTCGCGCAGCTCCGGGTCGAGGTTCGGCGCGGGGGCCAGCTCGATCACCTTCTGGTGGCGGCGCTGCACCGAACAGTCGCGTTCGAACAGGTGGATGACATTGCCTTCGCCGTCGGCGAGGATCTGCACCTCGATGTGACGGGGTTCGACGACGGCCTTCTCCAGGAAGACCGTGGAGTCGCCGAACGCGGAGGCCGCCTCGCGCGCCGCCGCCTCGATGGACTCGCGCAGCTGGGCGGGGTCCTCGACCCGCCGCATACCGCGTCCGCCACCGCCGGCGACGGCCTTGACGAACACCGGGAAGCCGATGTCCTCGGCGGCGCGGACGAGTTCGTCCACGTCGGAGGAGGGCTCCGAGGACCCGAGCACCGGTACGCCGGCCGCGCGGGCGGCGGCCACCGCACGCGCCTTGTTGCCGGTCAGCTCCAGCGTGTCCGCGCTCGGGCCGACGAAGGTGATGCCGGCCTCCTCGCAGGCCCGCGCCAGATCGGGGTTCTCCGACAGGAACCCGTAGCCCGGGTAGACGGCGTCCGCTCCCGCCTGCCGAGCGGCGCGGACGATCTCCTCCACGGAGAGGTACGCCCGCACCGGGTGTCCCGGCTCGCCGATCTCGTACGCCTCGTCGGCCTTCAACCGGTGCAGTGAATTGCGGTCCTCGTGCGGGAAGACGGCCACGGTCCGCGCGCCCAGCTCATAGCCGGCTCGGAACGCGCGAATCGCGATCTCACCACGGTTGGCGACCAGCACCTTGCGGAACATCAATGGATCCCTTCAGCCTGCCGGTGACGCGCCCCATGGTGTCGGCCCGGCCCGACTTGCGCCATGTGAACCGGGCCACTAACAGCCATCAATGCCACGTCTAGAGCAGATCGGCCCGCGCGGGGCTGTCGTCGACGGGGTCGTCGAAGGACTCGTCGTCGAGGAAGCCGCCCGACTGGTGCTGCCACAGCTTGGCGTACGCGCCCTCCGCCGCGAGCAGTTCCTGGTGCGTGCCCTGCTCGACGATCCGGCCGCGGTCGAGGACGACGAGCCGGTCCATGGAGGCGACCGTGCTCAGCCGGTGCGCCACTACGAGCGCCGTCCGTCCCTCCATGAGCCGCCACAGCGCCTCCTGGACGAGGATCTCGCTCTCGGAGTCGAGGGCGCTGGTGGCCTCGTCGAGCAGCAGGATCGGCGCGTCGCGCAGGATCGCCCGGGCGAGCGCGACCCGCTGGCGCTGTCCGCCGGACAGCTTGACCCCGCGCTCGCCGACCATGGTGTCGAAGCCCTCCGGCAGCGCGTCGGCGAACTCCGTGACGTGGGCCGCCTCGGCCGCGCGGCGGATCTCGGCGTCGGTGGCGTCCGGGCGTGCGAACGCGATGTTGTCCCGCAAGGTGCGGTGGAACATCGCCGGGTCCTGCGGCACGTAGGCGATCAGGCTGCGCAGATCCGTCTGGCGCAGACGGCTGATGTCCTGGCCGCCGATCAGGATCCGGCCCGAGTCGATGTCCGTCATACGCAGCAGCAGCCTGCTGAGCGTGGTCTTGCCGCCGCCGGAACGGCCGACGAGACCGATCCTCGACCCGCTGGACACGGCCAGGTCGAGTCCCTGGAACAGCGGTTCCGCGCCCGCGTGGGCGAAGGTCACGTTCTCGAAGCGGACGTCGGCGGCCCGGGACAGCAGGGCTTCCGGGGACTCCGGGTCGAGCACGGTCGGCGACGTCAGCAGCAGCTCGGTGAACTGCGCGGCCTCCGTCATCGAGCTTTCGAGGCGACGGTAGATCTGGTTGAACTCGAACATAATCCGCGTCGCGTTCGTGTAGTACGTGAAGGCGACGACGACCGCCTCCACACCGTGCCCGCCTCCGGCGAGGGTGACCGCGAGCAGCAGGCCCAGGGCGTTGGTCAGCACGGACAGGGGCGCGACCAGCGTGTCGATGCGCAGGTTGCCGTAGTCCCACGACCGCAGCATGAGGCGCCGGGAGGTCGCGACCCGGGAGCGGTGTTCGGCCGCCTCGCGCTCCTCGGCGGCGAACGCCCGGACGGTGTCCATGTTCATCAGGCTGTCGGCGACATGGCCCGAGACCCGGGCGATGGCCTCCTCGCGCTTGTCGACGAGCGCCTGACGGCGGCGGATGAGGGGCACCACGCACACCGCCGTCAGCGCGATCATCGCCAACAGGCCGACGACGAGCAGCGGTTCGTAGCGCCACAGCACCACCGACCCGAACAGGAGCGGCACCAGACTGCCGACGACCTGGAACGTGATCGTGTCGACGAACTCCTCGAACCGGGAGGCGAAGCTCAGGACCCGTTTGGTCAGCGACCCGGCGAAGTTGTCGTGGAAGAACGAGGCGTCCTTGGCGAACAGTTCGTCCATGCCGATCACGTACAGATGCTCGATGCCCCGGGCGTCGACTCGGTTCAGACAGTGCAGGCCCCCGCGCCACAGCACCTCCGCGAGGAGCAGAACACCGCCGAAGCCGAGGACGTACGGCAGCGTGGCGCCGACGCTGATCCCGTCCTCGTCCGCGATGCGGCCGACGAGCTTCGCGACGATCAGCGGCGCGATGTAGTTGATCCCGATGTTGCCGAGCGCCGGCAGCAGCATCGCGGGTACCGTCAGCCGCCGGAGGCGGGCCAACTCCCGTCCGTAGTAACGAAGTGCGAGGAGCACCGAGCCCTTGCCCGGCGTGACCTCGCGCGATTCAGGCGATTCCATGCCAACCCTGTGGTGTCGAAACGGCGGCCCGCTACGCATTTCGGGCATCGCAGTGTCCCGCGACGGCGCCGAGGGAGTCCAAGCGTTTTTCTCGGCCACGAACGGACCGACATCCCGGCCAACAGGGGGCCTTGCAGGGGCGACGTATTCTTCGGCCATGGCTGACACCGAACCGATGCGGCTTCCCGGCATGCCGCTGCACGATCCGTTCGTCGTCGCCGACGAGGAGACCCGCACGTACTACCTCTACACGTCCAACGACCCGTCCGTGTCGGGCGTGGACGGCACCGGCACGATGGTCTACCGCAGCCCCGACCTGCGCGACTGGACGCGCCCGGTCGTGGTCTTCCTCGCCGCCGAGCAGCAGGGGATCTGGGCGACCGACGGCTGCTGGGCGCCCGAGGTGCACGAATGGGGCGGCCGGTACTACCTGTTCACCACGCTCCACAACGAGGACAGACCGCTTCCGCTGCCTCCGCCCAACCAGTGGGGTACGCCGTTCCAGGTCCCGTCCTACATGCGCGGCACGATCACGGCCGTATCCTCCTCGCTGCTGGGCCCGTTCACCGTCGGCGACCCCGCGCGCCCCACCCCGCCCGCGAACCTGATGACCCTCGACGGCACGCTCCACGTCGATCCGTCCGGGCAGCCGTGGATGGTGTACGCGCACGAGTGGCTGCAGACCATCGACGGAACCATGGAGGCGATCCGGCTGGCCCCGGACCTGTCCCGGACGATCGGAGACCCGGTCTTCCTGTTCAAGGCCTCGGACGCGTCCTGGATCACCGAGGAGATCCCCGCAGGCCGGCCGCATCAGCTCGCGCCCTATGTCACCGACGGCCCGCAGCTCCACCGCACCCCCGACGGCTCCCTGCTCATGCTGTGGTCGACGTACGAGAAGAACGTGGCCGACAAGGACGGGACGATCAGCGGCGGTTACGTGCAGACCTACGCCACCTCGAAGTCGGGCGGCATCGAGGGGCCTTGGCAGCAGCACCGGCCGCTGGTCCGCGAGGACAGCGGCCACGGCATGCTCTTTCACACGTTCGACGGCCGGTTGATGATGATCCTCCACCGCCCCTTCGAGAACGCGCGGGGCAAGCTGTACGAGATGGAGTTCGCCGGCCAGGAGCTACGGGTGCTGCGCCGCCGCGCCGACCTGGACGGCGGCGGCTGACCATACTCCGCGGACACACCGAAGGGCGCCTTCCCATCACTGAGAAATGACCTCGAGACCTGCACCTTCAACTCGAAAGTCGTCCACCTCCGCCACCGCGTGGCTCGCTGAGTTCCACCGGCGCTCCCCGCTACCCGGTGGCAGCGCGGATCCCGGCGATACGACCCGAACTGATCGCCCAGGACAGCGGAGTACCGAACCGGTGCTCGTCAAAGCCGATCCAGCCGCCGACGACCGAGCCGGCCCCGAACAGTCCGGGGATGGGCCGGGACCGCGGGTCGAGCACCCGCAGGTGCTGGTCGGTCCGCAGCGGCCCAGCGGTGTCGATCATGAGCGGCCGGAACCGCAGCGCGTAGAACGGCGGCTTGCGCAGCGGGACCAGATGCTCGGGGTCCTTGGCCCACATCGCGTCACGCCCCGCGTCGCAGTAGCCGTTGTATTCCCGCACGGTGGCGCCCAGTGCCTCCGGGTCGGCACCGATCCAGCGCGCGATCTCCGACCAGTCGTCGGCCGAGACACACCAGTCCTTGTTCGCCGGATCGGCCAGAGTGTCACGCAGCGTGGTGCGGTAGCCCCCGGCGACCCAGGTTCCCGGATCGTCCTCGCCGGGACGCGCCTCCCCGGCGAACGGGTCCGGCTGGTCGATGACGTACTGCACCAAGGCGTCGTCGAACAGTGCGAACCCGGCCATGCCGGGCTGGGCGATCAGCGCGTTGGTGGTGGCGTTGACCGTGCCGGTCGACTCGTCGAGGAAGCGATCGCCGCGTGCGTTCACCCAGAGGCAACGAGGCTCCATGCCCGCGCGGTTCGGCTTGTTCTTCTTGGTCTTGAAGCTGTAGCAGTTCTCCTTGATGAGGAACGAACGGCCGCCGGTGTCGGCCCCGACCGCACGGGCGAGGGCGATTCCGTCGCCCGCGAGTCGCTTGGTGTCGGTCCAGTACACGTCCTCGTCGTAGACACCGGGGAACTTCTCGTGCAGCAGGTCGACGTTTCCGGTGAAGCCCCCGGTGGCGAGTACGACCCGCGGGGTCCCGATCGTGATCCTGCCGTCCCTGGTGTCGGCCACCACCGCGCTCACCCCGGTGTCCGGCGAGCCGATGATCTCGACCGCCGCTGCCTTGGTGAGAATCTGGCCGCCATCGGCGGTGAAGCGCTTGGACAGCGCCTCCATCACCCGCTGGAAGCTGCCAGGGTGGTTGGACCATCCGCTGGGCTCCACGCCCAGATCCCTGCCCACCATGGGCCGGTAGCCGATACCGCGGTCCTCCAGCCACTGCACGGTCTCGTCGGCCTCGTCCACCCACAGCCGGACAAGCCTGGGATCCACACCGTCGTAGTGGTGGTAGGCCATCGTGTCCCGGAAGACGGTGTCGGGCGAGTTCCCGAGGCCGGCCTCACGCTGGGACCTGCTCTGCACCGCGAACAGGAACCCGCCGGACATGCCGGCGTTGCCGCCCACGAGCGGGCGCTTCTCCAGCACCACGACCCGGTCAAGTCCGTGTTCCTGTGCGGTGATCGCGGCCGGCAGCCCGGCACCACCGGCCCCGATCACCACCAGGTCCGCCGTCAGTTCGCCGCCGAGCGGCGCGGGCGCCACATTCAACGAGTAGGGCTGGTCCGGGGTCATATCGCTCATGCGGTTACTCCTTCAGGTGTGGGGTTGTCGGCGGTGAAGAGGTGGCAGGCGACCGTCCGGCCATCGACGAGGGTGGCGGCCGGCCGCCGGCTCCGGCACGTCGGCGTGGCATGCGGACAACGTGGTGCGAAGGGGCAGCCTTGCGGCGTGTGCCCTGTCCCCTCACGGCCGGCGACCGGATCGGCCTGCTTCCGGGCTGCTCGGCGTTTGCGCTGGCGGAGCGGGTCGGCCACGGGTGAGCTGGCGATCAGCGCCTGGGTGTAGGGGTGCAGTGGCCAGCACAGGACGTCCTGCATGGTTCCGGTTTCCATGACTCGCCCGCGGTAGAGCACGACCACACGTTGGGCGATGGCCGCGACCACCGCGAGGTTGTGCGCGACGAACAACATCGCTGTTCCCCGTTCGCGGCTGAGGCCGGTCATCAGGTCGAGCATCCGTGCCTGGGTGACCACGTCGAGGGCGCTGGTCGGTTCGTCGCAGATGACAAGCGCCGGATCGGTGGAGATCGCCCTCGCGATGGCGATGCGCTGACGCTGGCCTCCGGAGAACGCGCTCGGGTAGCGGTCGATCGCGTCTGCGGGCAGGCCGACCCGGGTCAGCAGCTCCTCGATCCGCGTCCGGGCGTCCGCGGCACTGAACCTGCCGTGGACTTCGAGGGGTTCACCCAGCGTCCTGCCGATGGTGCGCGCCGGATTGAGCGAGGCGTAGGGGTCCTGGAAGACGACCTGGAGCCCGGTGGACAGATCCCGACGTTCGGCGGCGTGCCGGTGGGTGATGTCCTGGCCACCCAGGTGGATGGTGCCCCGCGCCGGGGCCGTCAGGCCGAGAATCGCCCTGCCCACCGTCGACTTGCCCGAGCCCGACTCGCCCACCAGGCCCACGATCTCCCCGTGGCCGACCGTGAGGCTCACGTCGTCGACCGCCTTGGTGGGCCTGGAGCGCCACCCGCTCCTGTACTCCACGCCGAGGTCCCTGACGTCCAACAGGGGTGCACTCATCCCCAGCTCCTTTCCTCGCCCGCGTCGACCGGAAGCCGGGGTGTCGCCGCGACCAGCGTGCGGGTGTATTCCTGGGCGGGCGACAGCAGCACCGCCTCCGTGGTGCCCTCCTCGATCAGCCGGCCGTCCGACATGACCGCGACCCGGTCGCAGATGTCGGCGACCACACCCAGGTCATGTGTGACCAGCAGAAGCGTCAGTGAGGACTCCTCCCGCAGGTACAGCAGGAGATCGATGATCTCCGCCTGGACGGTGACGTCGAGCGCGGCGGTGGGTTCGTCGGCGACCAGCACATCGGGCTCGCCGCTGAGGGCGAGCGCGATCGCCACCCGCTGTGCGATGCCCCCGGAGAGCTGGTGGGGATAGCGGCGGGCGACCGCGGCCGGATCGGGCAGGCCGACACGAGTCAGCAGACTCAGCGCGATCCGCCGGGCCTCCCGCCGACGGACGCGCCGATGCAGGCGGATCATCTCGTCCAGTTGCGAGCCGACGGTGAAGGAGGGGTCGAGCGCGGTCATCGGTTCCTGGGCCACCAGGCCTATTCGGGACCCGCGGACCTTGCGCAGTCGCGCCTCGTTCAGGCGCAGCAGGTCCTCGCCGTGGAGCAGCACACGGCCGGAGGTGACCCGCCCGGGCGGCGGCACCAGCCCGAGGATGGACAGCGCGGTGGTTGTCTTGCCGGATCCGGACTCGCCGACCAGCCCGAACACCTCGCCGCGCCGCAACTGGAAGCAGACGTCCCGGACCACGGCCCGGTCGCTGCCGTCCTGTCCCGGGTAGCACACGTGCAGCCGATCTACCGTCAGCACCGCGTCCGGCGCCGGCGCGGGCGCGGCCGCTCCGTCGGCGGGCACATCCGGCACCGGCCGTCGCGGGTCGGGCAGTTGCGAGGGACGCCGGTGCCCGCTCAGCGCGTCCAGCAGGGCGTGGCCGACGAGGTTGAGGGCCAGCACGGTCGCGGTGAGGGCGACGCCGACCGGCACCATCAGCCACGGGTGCTGGTCGATGTTCTGTGCGGCGTTCAGGGTCATCTGACCCCAGCTCGGGGTCTCCGGCGAAAAGCCGAGGCCGAGGAAGGACAGGGAGGTCAGAAACAGGAACGTGCCGCTGTACTGGAGGACTGTCTGGACGATGAGGGGACCGGTGACGTTGGGCAGGATGTGCCGGGCCAGGATCCGCGGGCGCGACAGCCGGGACACCAGCGCGGCGTCTACGTAGGACAGGTCGCGTGCGGCGGCCGTCGAGGTGCGCACGACCCGGAAGACGGCGCCACTGGTCAGCACGCCGAAGGCGATGGCCATCACGATCAGGTTGTTGTCGGTCACCGCGGCGATGGCCAGCACCACCACCAGGCCCGGCAGCGCGAACAGGATGTCGACGACGAAGGTGGCGGCGGCGTCGACCCGCCCCGACAGGTAGCCCGCGAGCAGCCCGCCGGGTACGGCGATCACCAAGGACACGCCTACCGGGATGAGCGCGGTCAGCAGCAGTCCGCCTCCGCCGTGCAGCAGCCGCGAGAAGATGTCGCGGCCGAGCTCGTCGGAACCCAGCCAGTGCAGTGCGCCGGGCCCGCTGAAGGTGTTGGACAGGTCCTGTTCCAGTGGGTCGACGGGCGCGAGCACCGACGCCATCGCGCACGCCACGCTGATCCCGATCAGCCAGATGAGGCTCGCCCAGACCGCCGGGCGGGCGAGCGCCTTGCGCAGGGCTGTGAGGGACGGGGTCATGAGAACCGGATCCTTGGGTTGAGGGCCGCGGCCACCACATCGGTCAGCAGGTTGACGGCGACGATGATGAGGCTGAACGCCAGCACCGCGCCCTGCACGACCGGAAGATCGTGCCGGCGGATCGAGCTGAGCATCAGCGTGCCCACACCGGGCAGGTTGAAGATCGCCTCGATCACCATGACCCCGCCGAGGGCGAACACGAATCCGAGGCTGGCCACGGTCACCACCGGGCCGCCGGCGTTGCGCAGCACGTGCCTGCACACGATCCGCCTGCGGGACAGCCCATTGGCGGCGAGCGTGCGCACGTAGTCGCGCGAGAGCTGGTCGACGACGCCGACGCGCGTCTGGAACGCCACCGGTCCCACCCCCGCCAGCCCCACGGCGACCATCGGCAGGACCAGGTGCGACAGCCACTCCCCCGGTGAGGCGGTGAAAGCCACGTACCCGGTGGCCGGAAACACCGGAAGCCGGATGGCGAAGGCGAACACGAGCAGGCCCGCGAGCCAGAAGCTCGGAACCGCCATGCCGATGCTGGCCCCCCACATGACCGCACGGTCCACCAGGCCGCCCCGCACGGCCGCGACCGTCCCGAGCGTGACGCCGACCAGGAGGGTGAACACCGTGGCGAGCACGGCGACCGACAGCGTGACCGGCAGCGCGCTGACGAGGGAGTCGGCCACCGTCTGGTTCGACACCAGCGACACCCCCAGGTCGCCGTGGAACAGGCCGCCGAGCCAGTCGCCGTACTGGACGAGTGCCGGCCGGTCCAGTCCCAGCGAGGCTCGGAGTTCGGCCACCTGGTCCGCCGTGGCGCCCGTACCGAGCAGGAACGACGCCGGGTCCCCAGGAACAAGCTGGACCAGCAGAAACGTGAGTGTGGCGACGATCGCCATGATGGGCACCACGGACGCCAGCCGCCGCAAGCACAGTCGGAGCATGGTCACTCACCTCCGACCGGCGTCAAGTGGTACAGCATCGGTGCGCCGACCCGAGCGGGCTCGACCACCTTGACGACGGCCGGGTCGTAGGCGTGCAACTGGCTGCTCAACGCCGGGATCACGTACCACGCCTGCTCCGCGGCGTACTCGGCCAGCTCTGCGTACAACCGCTTCTGCTCGTCTCCTTCGGCTGACACGGCCTCCGCCAGCAGGGCATTCACCTTCGGGTTGCTGTTGCCGAGCGGGTTCATCGCGGAACTCTTCGTCATCGTGAAGGTGAAGTCGCTGTAGGGGAGCCCGGTCACCGACAGGAGACCCGTGGCCATCGCCCACTTGCCGGAGTTGGTCTGCTGCACGAGGTCGTCACCGTGGTTGCTGAGCTGCACGTCGATACCGACCTTGCGGAGATAGCCGGCGAGGGCCTGGGCCATCTGGTCCCACTGCGGGTTGTTCAGCACCTTGACCGAGAACCCGTTCGGGTAGCCGGCCTGGCGCAGGAGCCGCTTGGCCTTGGCCACGTCGTAGGTGTAGTAGCTGTCGATGCTCCGGCTGTAGCCGAGACTGTCCGGTCCGAACGGTGTCGAGGCGTTCGCGACCCCTTGGCCGTCGAGCACGGACTTGAGGATCGTCTGCCGGTCGATCGCGTAGTTCATGGCCTGCCGGACGCGCACATCACCGAGCGGCTTGTTGATCTCGCCGGCGGTGTCGAAGATCGTGAAACCGAAGAAGGCGGCTGCGGCGCCCTGGGCGACCTTCCACCCGCTGATCTCCGTTCCCGCCGCCACGATCGTGTAGTCGATCTGGCCGCTGCGCGCCGCGTTGTCGGTGGCAGTGGGGTCGGCCATCAGCTGCACCACCAGCTTTTCGAAGCGGGGCCACTGGGCGGCCGTCGCCCAGTAGTTCTTGTTCCGGGTGAACGCGTAGGTCTTGTTCGGCGTCGTGCCGCTCTTGTCGAGGACGTAGGGGCCGGATCCGACCGCTGTGTCGGCGAGCGCGTCGGGGTTCTTGAGGGCGGTGGGGCTCACCATCCAGCCGGCCTGCTGGGAGAACCCGTAGGGCAGGTCGGGCTGCGGAGCCGTCAGGTTGAAGCGCACCTTGGTCTTGGACACGACGTCGACCGACCGGATGTACGAGAGGTAGGGCTGCGCCGCCACGTTCGACGGGGTGACCGACTTGGCGTACTCGATATTGGCCTTGACGGTCTCCGCGTCGAAGCTCGCGCCATCGGTGAAGACCACATCGGTACGCAGCTCCATCACCAAGGTCTTGGCGTCGCTGTAATCCCATGAGGTGGCCAGCCACGGGACCACGGTGCCGTCGGCGTCGATATGGGTGAGCGTGTCGTACGTAGCGGCTGCCACGTACTGGCTCAGCTGGGTCTTCCACGGGTCCATCGAATTTCCCGTAGGGAACGCCGACATCGTGAAGGTTTTCTTTCTGGACGCTCCCGTGCCCGAGCCGGCACAACCGGTGGCGGCCACCAGGACGGATGATCCGATGAGGGACAACGCTGTACGCCTCAACACCATGAACTCCTCAATGTCGGCTCTGGCTCAACGAGGTATGTGCTGGTCTCTGGGTGGGAATTCGGCGACGAGCGGGGCGTCCGCCGATATCGGGCCGGTCCCGGAGGCACCTCCCGGAGAGCCGAGGCCGGCGAAGAAGACCTCGCCGGCGTTGGTGAAGGCCGTCCACTCCGGCGGCACGTCCTCGGAATAGAAGATCGCCTCGACCGGGCACACGGGTTCGCAGGCGCCGCAGTCGACGCATTCCTCGGGGTGGATGTAGAGCATGCGCTCGCCCTCGTAGATGCAGTCCACGGGGCATTCCTCCAGGCATGCCCGGTCCTTCAGATCCACGCAGGGCTGTGCGATGACGTACGTCATGGGGTGTTCCTCCGATCCGGTTCCACGGTCCAGGCGTCACGGCCTCGCAGCAGGTCCCGCAGGGTGCCGCCGCCCCCGCTCAGCGCCGCCTGCTGCCGTACCAGGTCGTCGTAGGTGGGACGCCGGGCCGCCCGGAACACCCCGACGGGCACGACGGGGCCGCGGTCCCCGCTGTCCAGCCGGGACAGGGCGAACGCCTGCGTGGGGTCGTCGGCCGCGGCGTCGTGCACGACCAGAGCGTCCTCGCCCGTCTCGGCGACCGGAGCCACCCGCAGTCCGCCGGTACGGGGGTCGCGTGTGACGCCGTACTCCCCCTCGGCGCCGAAGCGCACCGGCTCCCCGTCGCGCAGCGGGACGATCCGTTGGACGCGCTCCCTGGGATCCTTCACGGCGTCGAAGGCGCCGTCGTTGAAGACCGGGCAGTTCTGGTAGATCTCCACCAGGGCCGTCCCCCTGTGTTCGGCCGCCGCCCTCAGTACCTCGGTGAGTTGCGCGCGGTCGGAGTCCAGGGCCCGGGCCACGAAGGTCGCCTCCGCGCCGAGGGCGAGCGAGACCGGGTTGAAAGGGTGGTCGACCGAGCCCAGTGGGGTCGACCTGGTGACCGTCCCGGGTTCCGAGGTGGGAGAGTACTGGCCCTTGGTCAGTCCGTAGATCCGGTTGTTGAACAGCAGGATCTTCAGGTTGACGTTGCGCCGCAGGGCGTGGATGAGGTGGTTTCCCCCGATGGACAGCGCGTCGCCGTCACCGGTGACCACCCAGACGCTGAGATCCGGGCGGGTGACGGCGAGGCCGGTGGCGAGGGTGGGGGCACGACCGTGCACGGAGTGCATTCCGTAGGTGTCGAGGTAGTACGGGAAGCGGGACGAGCAGCCGATGCCCGAGATGAAGACGATGTTCTCGCGGCGCAGTCCGAGTTCGGGCAGGAAGGACTGGACCGCGGCCAGTACGGCGTAGTCCCCGCAGCCGGGGCACCAGCGGACCTCCTGGTCCGAGCGGTAGTCCTTGGCGGCCTGCGGCCCGTCGGCCGGGGGCACGCCGTCCAGGCCGTGTCCGCCCGGCATGCCGAGTTCGGTCGTGGTCATGCCGGTTCTCCTTTCATCACGGACACGAGGACGTCTGCGAGTTCCTCGGCTCCGAAGGGCCCGCCGGTGACCTTCGAGCGGCTGATCACGTCCACTCCGTACGCGGCGCGCAGGAGCCCGGCGAGCTGGCCGAGGTTCATCTCGGGCACCACCACCTGCCGGTAGGCACGCAGAACCGTGCCGAGATTGCCGGGGAAGGGCCGCAGATGCCGCAGATGGGTCTGGGCCACGGGCAGTCCGCGCGCCCGCACCCGGCGGCAGGCCGCACCGATCGGCCCGTACGTCGAACCCCAGCCGAGCACCAGGACGTCCGCCCGCCCGTCGGGGTCCTCGACCTCGATGTCGGGCACGTCCACGCCGTCGACCTTCGCCTGCCGCAGCCGGACCATGCGCTCGTGGTTGGCCGAGTCGTAGGAGATCGTTCCCGGACCGTCGGACTTCTCCAGGCCGCCGATGCGGTGCTCCAGGCCCGGCGTGCCCGGGATCGCCCACGGCCGGGCCAGGGTGGTCCGGTCGCGCAGATACGGCCAGAACACCCCTGACCCGTCCGGGGCGTTGGGCTCGGTCGCGAATTCCACGCGCAGGTCCGGCAGGTCGTCGGGCTCCGGGATCCGCCACGGTTCGGAGCCGTTGGCCAGCGCTCCGTCCGACAGGAGCAGGACCGGGGTGCGGTAGGCGAGCGCGATCCGGGCCGCTTCCAGGGCGGCGTCGAAGCAGTCGCCGGGCGAGCGCGGGGCGATGACGGGCAGCGGGGCTTCACCATTGCGGCCGTGCATGGCCTGCAGCAGGTCGGACTGCTCGGTCTTGGTGGGCAGTCCGGTGGACGGGCCGCCGCGCTGGACGTCGATCACGACCAGTGGCAGCTCGGTCATCACCGCCAGGCCGAGGATCTCGCTCTTCAGGGCGAGCCCTGGCCCTGAGGTGGAGGTGACTCCCAGCGCCCCGCCGAAGGCCGCGCCGAGGGCGGCGCCGATCCCGGCGATCTCGTCCTCCGCCTGGAGGGTGAGGACGCCGAACTCCTTGTGCCGGGCGAGTTCGTGGAGGATGTCGGAGGCCGGGGTGATCGGGTAGCTGCCGAGCAGCACGGGAAGACCCGCTCGCTGTCCGGCGGCGGTCAGCCCGAGCGCGAGCGCGGTGTTGCCGGTGATCTGCCGATACGTGCCGGGCGGCAGATCGGCGGGGGCGATCTCGTAGGTGGTGGCGAACGCCTCCGTGGTCTCACCGTAGTTCCAGCCCGTCCGGAAGGCGGTGACGTTGGCCTCGGCCACCTCCGGGCGGTCGGCGAACTTCCGCCGCAGGAAGGTCTCCGTGCCGGCGGTGGGGCGGCCGTACATCCAGGCGATCAGGCCCAGGGCGAACATGTTCTTCGCCCGCTCCGCGTCCTTGCGGGACAGGCCGCTGTCGGCGAGTGCGCCACGCGTCAGGCTGCTCATGGGCACCTGGTGCACGACGCGTCCGCTCAGGGTCGCGTCCTCCAGCGGTGACGTCGCGTAGTCCGCGCGCTGCAGGTTGCGGCGGGTGAACTCATCGGTGTTGACGATCACGGTCGCGCCGGGCGGCAGGTCGGCGGCGTTTGCCCTGAGAGCCGCCGGGTTCATGGCGACGAGCACGTCGGGGCGGTCGCCGGGGGTGAGGATGTCGTAGTCGGCGAAGTGCACCTGGAACGAGGAGACACCCGCCGCCGTGCCCTGCGGGGCGCGGATCTCGGCCGGGAAGTCCGGGCGGGTCGCCAGGTCGTTGCCGAATGCGGCGCTGTCGGCGGACAGCCGGTCGCCCGCGAGTTGCATGCCGTCGCCGGAGTCGCCGGCGAAGCGGATGACGACGCGCTCCAGGCGCACGGGAGGACGCGGGACGGTGTGTGAGGTGACGCGCGAGGTCACAGCAGTCCTCCTGGATCGCCGCAGGCGAGCGGGGCACGGCGGTTCCGCGTGGCAGGCAGAGGGGACATGAAGGCCTCCAGTACGTTGCTTTCGACGTCTGACGTGCTGTCAGTAGCTGAAGGTCTCGCTGAAGGTGCGGTACGGCTCGGGCATGCGTGGCAGGTCCTGCGGCAACTGGGTGTGGCTGTAGACCTTGTAGGTCTCCTCCTCGATGTCGGGGCGCGGCATTTCCACCGGGGGGCCGCCGACGCCCATCGGCGCGTCGGCGGTCAGATCCGCCCAGCTCTCGCCGACCGGGGTGAAGAAGTCCGTGTAGACGTGCATGTGCCAGATCTTCCAGTGGCCCTTCTCGCGGACGAGGTCGACGCCGTACTTCTCCCAGATCCAGTGCGCGACGGGCTTGTAATCGGGCGGCATGATCTCGGTGACCTGGCCCGGGGAGTACCACATGCCCTTGGCGGTCTCTCCGTCGTCGGCGATCTCGATGATCGGCGTGGTCAACGGGTGCATGAGCAGGGTGCCGACGCCCAGGTTGTCGTCGGACTCCGCCAGCTCGGGGTAGTGCTGACGCAGCAGCTTGAGGTTGGCCCGCTGCATCATGCGGCACAGCTCGCCGTAGTAGTAGTTGATGGACTCGTAGCCGACGAAGTAACCCTGGTTCTGCGCGAAGGTGGGCTCCGGGGTCTCCTTGACCCAGATCGCCTCCAGTTCCTCGGCGTTCTTGCCGAGCCCGTGGTAGTAGGCGTGCCGGCTCATCACGTTCTGGACCTCGTGGATGTCCAGGACCTTCTGGATCTTCTGCTCGGCGGTCGGTCGGGCGGTGTCGCTCATGTACGACTCCTCTGCGATGGGGGTGGTCAGGCGGGCTGGCCGGTGTATGACCAGGCTTCGTCGAACGTCCGGTGCGGCGGCCCGTGGATCGAGGACTCGACCCAGTTCTGGTGACAGGGCGTGCGGAAGGTGGTGCAGATGTGGAAGTGCCGGAACTGCTCGGCATGGGTGTTGATACGCGTCGCGGGGCAGCTCACCGACGGTCGTCACCAGCCCGTTCACCGGTCCCGCCGGCGGCCCGTCGCCGACGGCGAACAGTCGGGACGCCGGGTTCGGGGACGCGACCGTCGCTGGAGAAGGCGGGGTGGCGCAGGTGAAGGGTGCGGTGACGCCGTGTCAGGCGTGACGCGCGAGGCCGTGGACCGGCCCCGGGCAGGACCCGTCTCTCAGCAACGTACGGGCGCTGGGCGTCGCGTGGGCCGGGCGGCACGGCCGGCCCGTGTACATCACCGTGGAAGCCTTCTTGCAGCCCCTCGGCGTGGGCATCGAGCCGCCGAGAGCGCTCATGGACGGTCCCGCGTCATGACGACGGCCGTCGGGGAAGGAAAGGAGCCGCCGCGTGGCAGCGGACCCGACCGGCACGCACCGCACGGCGAGCCTGCCGCAGCGGCGGCCCGGCTCGAACGTGATGGTGGTCATGCGGCGTTCCTTCGGTTCTGGGTACCGCACCGACCTCGGGCCGGTGCGAGCGGGACCGCATCGGCGGCTCCGGTGTCGTCACACTAGCGAGCGCGGTCCGTGGTCGGAAGCGGCCGGAAATCGCGTCACGGCATGCATGGCATGCGACATGAGTATGTGCACTCCAACCCCTTGTGCGACGTCCGGGGAAGGGGGCAGGCCCCCTCACGCTCCACGTGGGGCACGCCGCACCTACTCGCCGGTGGCGACGCAAAGTGCCTGTTGTGCGGAAGATCGCGTACGTTGACGCCCACGTCGTCGAGTCCGGGGTGCGGGCCGGTCACCCCGCCATCGCGCTGTCGCCGCCGTCGACCATGAGGTTGGCGCCGTTGACGAAGGCCGCCTCGTCGGAGCAGAGGAACGCCGCGGCGCGTGCGATGTCCTCCGGCTGCCCCACCCGGCCTACCGGGATCCGCGCCTCCAGCTGGGCTTTCGGCCCGTTCGGGTCATCGAGGAAGGGCGCGGTCGCGGAGGTGCGGGTCATACCGGGCGCGACGGTGTTGACGCGGATGTGGTGCGGGGCGCTGGCCGCACAGAGGTGCTTGCTCATCGCCAGTACCCCGCCCTTGGCGGCACCGTGCGGCACCATCGGCATGAACGGGGCGCCCCGCACTGCGGCGACCGACGCGACGTTGAGGACAGCGCCGCCGCCCCGGGCGATCAGGTACGGCCAGGCGGCCTGCGTGCAGAAGTACGGGATGTCGAGCTCGTTCTTGATGGTGAAGTACCAGTCCTCGGCGGGCATCGTCTCGAACGGCCCGTTCCGCAGCGCCGAGGCGTTGTTGTAGAGGATGTCGATACCGCCGAAAGCGGCGATGCCGGCCTCGATCCACTCCCGGGCACCGCCCTCGGTCGACAGGTCGACGCCGGCGAGGGACTTCATGGCGCCCCCGGCCTTCTCCACGAGCGCGACCGTTTCGGCGGCGGAGTCGGCATCGATGTCGCAGCCGAATACCGTGGCGCCTTCCGCGGCGAATATCTGGGCAGCGGCCCGTCCTATTCCGGCCCCCGTTCCGCTGATGAAGGCGATTTTTCCAGCCAGTCGATCCATGATAGCCATTCCCCTTTTCTCATGCCGCCGGAGTGCGGTGCTGGAAGCGTAGTTACGCCTTATGTGCGAGAACAAGAATTCGCGCCATGCAGGGGCATCGCGTTTTCGGATGGCTGGTATGACCGCCGCTTCCGCATCCCCTTCGGGGAGACCTGAAGCATGCCGACGTCAGCTTCAGAGGAAGCCGAAAGGTCGCAATCAGGTGGTCGCGAATTCGGTTGGATTTCCCGAAAAGGAGGAAGTCAAAGCATCACGATGTCACACGAAAAAGGGCCCCCACAGGCTCTCGCCTGTGAAGACCCTTCGTCTCGCACCGTCGGGACGACAGGATTTGAACCTGCGACCCCTTGACCCCCAGTCAAGTGCGCTACCAAGCTGCGCCACGTCCCGGTGCCGTCTGACCTGGGGTTTCCCCTGGCCGAACGCGCATGGAAACAATACCGCACTCGGGCCGATGGTCGCGCACTCCTTTGTTCGCGCTGGCATATCACGCCGCCGACCCTTGACCTCAAGTTTGGTCGAGGTCGCACGATCGTCTGCATGACGATCACAGCGACTCACAGTCACGCATACGAACACGCCGAGCTGACCGGCCTGATGGGGCTGATGACCGGCGACGAGAAGCACGGGCCGGCGGCGACCTCCACGCTGGACGTGCTCTGGGTGCTCTACGACCGGATCCTGCGGGTCGGCCCGGACCGGATGACGGACCCCGAGCGGGACCGCTTCCTCCTCTCCAAGGGGCACGGGCCCACGGCGTACTACGCGGTACTCGCCGCCAAGGGCTTCCTGCCCGTGGACTGCCTGCCGGGCTTCGGCTCGTACGACTCGCCGCTCGGCCACCACCCCGACCGGGTGCTGGTGCCGGGGGCCGAGATCGGCAGCGGCTCGCTCGGGCACGGTCTGCCGATCGCCGTCGGTACGGCGCTGGGGCTGCGCGCCCAGGGGCTCTACGGGCCCGCGGTGTGGGTGCTGACCGGCGACGCCGAACTGGACGAGGGCAGCAACCACGAGGCGATCGCCTTCGCGGGGCCCGCCGGTCTCGAACGCCTGCACACCGTCGTCGTCGACAACTCGTCCGCCAGCCATGCCCGGCCGGGCGGAATCGCCGCCCGCTTCGAGGCCGCGGGCTGGTCCACGGCAACGGCCGACGGCCGTGACCACGAGGCCCTGTACACCGCCTTCACAGCACCGCATCCGGGCCGCCCACACGTGGTCGTGGCGCGGGTCGAACCGAAGACCGACTGAACGTACGGCCCCCACACACACCCGCCCCAACCGACCGAAAGGATCCACTCCCCCATGGACACCATGCGTGACCGTTTCGCCCCCGTCCTCTCCCGGCTGCTCGACGAGGACCCGCGCGTCGCCCTCGTCCTCGCCGAGATCGGGGCAGCCGCCTTCACGGAGACACGGGCCCGGCATCCCGACCGCGTGATCAACGTGGGCATCCGTGAGCAGCTGCTCGTCGGCGCGGGCGCCGGCCTGGCGCTCACCGGTATGCGCCCGGTCGTGCACACCTTCGCGAGCTTCCTCGTCGAGCGGCCCTTCGAGCAGGTCAAGCTGGACCTCGGGCACCAGGACGTCGGCGCCGTGCTCGTGAGCGCCGCCGCCTCCTTCGACTGGCCCGCGGGCGGTTTCACGCACATGTCACCCGGTGACGTGGCCCTGCTCGATACCCTGGACGGCTGGACCGTCCATGTGCCGGGGCACCCCGACGAGGCCGAGACGCTGCTACGGCACGCGGTCGCCGCGGGCGACGACAAGGTGTACGTACGGCTGTCGGTGCAGACCAACGCGGACGCGCTCCCGGTCGACGGCGCCCGGGTCCTCACCCTCCGCGAGGGCCGCTCCGGTGTCGTGATCGCCGTCGGACCGATGCTCGACGCGGTGCTCGCCGCCACGGAAGGGCTCGACGTCACCGTCCTGTACGCGACGACCGTACGGCCCTTCGACACCGCCGCGCTGCGCCGGGCCACGGAGGCGGCGGGTACCGACGTCGTCCTCGTCGAGCCGTACCTCGCGGGCACGTCGACGGCCGTCGTGAACGACGCGCTCGCCGATGTGCCCCACCGGGTGCTGGGCCTGGGCGTGGGCCGCCGCGAACTCCGCAAGTACGGGGAGATCGACGAGCACATCACCGCGCACGGGCTCGACGCACGGACACTCCGGGAGCGGATCCAGGGGTTCGTGGCGGCCGGGCACCTCTCCTCCGTACGTACCTGAGCGCGCCGTTCGGGTTCAGTCGGCACCCGGCGGCCCCAACTCCGGGTAGGCGTCCACCAGTCGGGGCGGGGCCGCCTGGCGCCAGGAGTCGGCGAGGATGTCCCGCAGTTCGCCCTCGTCCTCCAGCGCGGCCAGGCGGACCCTGACCCAGGCGAACCCCGCCTCGTGGTCGGCGATCCAGAACTTCTCCGGCTCGGCCAGGACCAGTTCGTCGCGCTCCTCCTTCGGGCAGCGCACGGCGATGGAGGTCTCGTCCTCGGGCAGCGTGGCGAACATCTTCCCGGCGACCCGGAACGTGGGCATGCCCCAGGCGATCTTCTCCGTTGTGTCCGGCAGGGAGAGGGAGATACGGCGTACGTCTTCGGCTTCCGGCATGCAACGCACCGTAGCCAATGCCACTGACAATCACCCGGCGAGTGCGTCGCGCTCCGCGCCGGGGCGTACTCGGGGGTGCCGGTGAACCGGTCTGGTGCGTCGAACTGCGAGGAGACGGAGACTCCGACATCAGCCGCTTGCACGGCGGGTAGCGCGACGCCGGTCCCGCGCGAGCCAGGGTCGAGCGCGGGGGGAAGCGGGCAACCGACGACAGTGCCGCCGATCGGCGGGGCAGGCCTCGCGTCCGCGACCCGAACCGCCGGACGGACCCCTACCCCTGCGCCGCCACGCCAAGCGCCTCCAACACCGGGCGGATCAGGGGGTGTTCCTCCGCTCCCCGGCGTACGGCCGCGAAGACCCGCCGCGTGGGCGCGACCCCGTCGACCGGGCACACGACCACACCCGTGAGGTCCATGCCACGCAGCGCCGAGCGCGGTACGAGGGCCACGCCCGCGTCGGCCGAGGCGAGGGCGACGACCGCACGGAAGTCGTCGGAGGAGTGTTCGAGGCGGGGCCGGAAACCGGCGTTCTCGCAGGCCAGGACGACCACCTCATGGCAGGGATTGCCGGGGTAGGGGCCGATCCACGAGTCCTTGGCCAGTTCGGCGAGCGGCACCTCCCGGGCGTCGGCCAGGCGGTGGGCGACCGGGACGACCGCGTCGAAGGGCTCGGCGTAGAGCGGGACGTGGGTGAGGCGGGGGTCGTCGGCGGGCGGCGCTCCCCGGTACTCGACGGCCACCGCGACGTCGACCTGCCGGTCGAGCACCATCGGCAGACTGGCGTCACCCTCGGCGTCCTGGACGCGGATCCGGATGCCGGGGGCGGTCCCGGCGAGGCGGGCCAGCGCGGGGGCGACGACCAGGGCGATGCCGGTCGCGAAGGCGGCGACGGTGACCGTGCCCGCTGCACCCGAGTCGTACGCGGCCAACTCGGCCTCGGCGCGCTCCAGCTGGGCGAGGACCACGTTGGTGTGCGCGAGCAGGATCTCGCCGGCCGCGGTCAGCCGTACGCCCTTGGCACCGCGCTCCACCAGACGGTGGCCGGTCTCCTGCTCCAGGGCCGCCAGCTGCTGGGAGACGGCCGAGGGGGTGAGATACAGCGCGGCGGCAGCCGCCGTCACCGTACGGTGGTCCGCCACCGCACGGAGGATGTGGAGCCGCCGTGCTTCGATCATGCGATCGATTATCCAATACCCAAGGAGTCCGGGACGGTACGTCCTGGTCGGCCCGCTCAGCCCTCCAGCTCAGCCCTGGCCGCGACAAAGGCATCGACCGCACGGTTCACGTCCTCGATGGAGTGCGCCGCCGACAGTTGGACGCGGATCCGGGCCTTGCCCTGCGGTACGACCGGGTACGAGAAGCCGATGACATACACGCCACGCTCCAGCAGCAGCTCCGCCAGTCGGCCGGCCTTCGCCGCGTCGCCGATCATCACGGGTGCGATGGCGTGGTCGCCGGGGAGGATGTCGAAGCCCTCCTCGGTCATCCGGCGGCGGAACAGGGCGGTGTTCTCGGCGAGCCGGATCCGCAGGTCGTCCGCCGACTCCAGCAGGTCGAGCACCTTCAGCGAGGCGGCGGCGATCACCGGGGCCAGCGTGTTCGAGAACAGGTACGGCCGGGAGCGCTGGCGCAGGAGGGCGACGATCTCGGCGCGCGCCGCCACGTAACCCCCGGAGGCCCCGCCCAGCGCCTTGCCCAGCGTGCCGGTGATGATGTCCACGCGGTCCATGACGCCGTGCAGTTCGGGAGTGCCCCGGCCGCCGGGGCCGACGAAGCCGACGGCGTGCGAGTCGTCGACCATGACCATCGCGTCGTAGCGGTCGGCGAGGTCGCAGATCTCGCGGAGGGGTGCCACGTATCCGTCCATGGAGAAGACGCCGTCGGTGACGATCAGACGGCGCCGCGCGTCGGACGCGTCCTTCAACTGCCGTTCCAGATCGGCCAGATCGCGGTTGGCGTAGCGGAAGCGGCGGGCCTTGGACAGGCGGATGCCGTCGATGATGGAGGCGTGGTTGAGGGCGTCGGAGATCACCGCGTCCTCGGCGTCGAGAAGGGTCTCGAAGACGCCTCCGTTGGCGTCGAAGCAGGAGGAGTAGAGGATCGTGTCCTCCTGGCCGAGGAACGCCGAAAGGCGGGCCTCCAGCTCCTTGTGCACCTCCTGCGTACCGCAGATGAAGCGCACGGAGGCCATGCCGTAGCCCCAGCGGTCGAGGGCCTCGTGTGCCGCGGCGACGACCTCGGGGTGGTCGGCGAGGCCGAGGTAGTTGTTGGCGCAGAAGTTGAGGACCTCGCCGGGACGCCCGCCCGAGGTGACGGCGACGGTCGCGGACTGCGGGCTGCCGATGACGCGTTCGGGCTTGTGCAGACCGGCGGCGCGGATCTCGTCGAGGGTGGCGCGCAGGTCGTCGCGCACGGAGTCGAACATCTCAAAGCTCCTAAAAATGCAGGTGACTTACGCGTTCCAGTCGAGAATGACCTTGCCGCCCCGGCCGCTCGCCGCGTCCGCGAAGGCGGCCTCGTGGTCGTGGATGTCGTACCGGCCGGTGATGACCGGGGTGAGGTCGAGGCCGCCCTCGAGCAGCACCGACATCGCGTACCAGGTCTCGAACATCTCACGGCCGTAGATGCCCTTGATGGTGATCATGGAGGTGACGATCCGGGCCCAGTCGACCGGGAACTCCTCGGACGGCAGGCCCAGCATGGCTATGCGTCCGCCGTGCGTCATGTTGGCGATCATGCCGCGCAGTGCCTCGGGGTGGCCGGACATCTCCAGGCCGATGTCGAAGCCCTCGCGCAGACCGAGGGCCCGCTGGCCGTCGGCGACGGTGGCGCCGGAGACGTTCAGCGCCAGGCTCGCGCCGATCTTGCGCGCCAGTTCCAGCCGTTCCTCGCTGACGTCGGTGACGACGACGTTCCGCGCCCCCGCGTGCCGGGCCACCGCGGCCGCCATCAGCCCGATCGGACCGGCACCCGTGATCAGGACGTCCTCCCCGACCAGCGGGAACGACAGCGCGGTGTGCACCGCGTTGCCGAACGGGTCGAAGATCGCCGCCACGTCGAGGTCCACGGGCACGCGGTGCACCCACACATTGGCGGCGGGCAGCGTCACGTACTCGGCGAAGGCACCGTCCCGGCCGACCCCGAGCCCCACCGTGGCCCGGCACAGATGACGGCGCCCGGCAAGGCAGTTGCGGCACCGGCCGCACACCACGTGCCCCTCGCCGCTGACCCGGTCGCCGACGGCGATGTCGGTGACATCGCGCCCGGTCCCGACGACCTCGCCGACGAACTCGTGCCCGACGACGAGCGGCGTACGGATGGTCTGCCGTGCCCAGCCGTCCCAGGCCCGGATGTGCAGGTCGGTGCCGCAGATGCCGGTTCTGAGCACCTTGATCAGTACGTCACCGGGGCCGACGGCCGGTTCCGGTACGTCCACGAGCCACAGCCCGGGCTCCGCCTTCTCCTTGACGAGCGCCTTCAACGCAACGGCTCCTGTGGGTAGAACCCCGGGGCAGGGCACACCGAAGGAGCCCGTGCCGGGGAGAGGGATGGCATCGACGGCGAGACCGACGAGAACGCGAGGTGAAATCTGCCGTACGGCGACTCCCGGGTCCATCGAGGTTTTCTTAAGCGCCGCCGCAGCTTTCCTTCACGCCCGGCGCGCAGCCGTTGATCCGACCGGAACCAGCAGCCGTATCCCTTCCGAGAGACCGCGCGAACTCATACGTGAACCCGCTCATGTGCAAAGCCGACGAAGGAGTCAGGAACCGACATGCCCGCACCGCACTTGGCGCTCCCGCCCAACGACCGGGTCCTGTCGCTGTTCACCGGCTGGACCCGGGCACACTGGGAGGCGCTCGCCGACCGGCAGTTGGAGGCGCTGGTCCCCTATGCGACGCCGGGTCTCGCGCAGTACCGGCTGCCGGGCCGGAACTCCTCGGCTGGCGTGGTGTCGGACGGTCTCGAGGGTTTCGCGCGGTCATTCCTGCTGGCCTCCTTCCGGATCGCGGGAGCGGCGGGCGACGTGGATTCACGTCTCGTGGAACGCTACGCGCAGGGTCTGACAACGGGCACGGACCGTGACAGCGGCGAGGCCTGGCCCGAACTCACCGACCGCTCCCAGCCGATGAACGAGGCCGCCTCGATCGCCATCGGGCTGCACGAGACCCGCCCCTGGATCTGGGACCGGCTCGACGTGGACGTGCAGGAGCGGATCGTCGACTGGCTGTGGGGGTTCGTGGGCCGCCGCACCCGGGACGACAGCGGGCGGCTGTGCCAGGTCGTCGCCGAGCAGTTCCTGGCCTCCGTGGGCGCGCCGCACCGCCAGGAGGACATCGACGGCGGCCTCGACCGGCTCGACGACTGGTATGTCGGCGGCGGGTGGTACAGCGACGGCGACGGCCGTACGTTCGACTACTACGTCGGCTGGGCGCTGCACCTCTATCCGCTGCTGTGGTGCCGGATGACGGGCGGCGAGGACGGCGGGCGCGGCCGGGTCCACCGTCGCCGGCTGGCCCAGTTCCTCGCCTCCTACCCCCAGTTCTTCGGGGCGGACGGCGCCCCCGTCCACCAGGGCCGCTCCCTGACGTACCGTTTCGCCGCGACCGCTCCCGTCTGGCTGGGCGCCCTGGCCGAGTGCACTCCCCTGGCCCCGGGGCTGACCCGGCGGCTGGCCTCGGGCGCGGTGGCGCACTTCGTGGAGCGCGGGGTGCCCGACGAGCGCGGGCTGCTGCCGCTGGGCTGGTACGGCACGTTCCTGCCGGCGACCCAGGCGTATTCGGGGCCCGGATCGCCGTACTGGTCGAGCATGGCCTTCCTGGGGCTGCTGCTGCCCCCGGAGCACCTGGTGTGGACGGCACCCGAACGCCCGCTGCCCGTCGAGGAGTCGGACCAGTACACGGCGCTGCCCGGGCCGGGCTGGCTGCTGCACGGCACGCGGCACGACGGCATCGTGCGGCTCGTCAACCACGGCAGCGACCACAACCCGATGGAGGGACCCGCCGCCGACGACCCGCACTACGCCAAGTTCGGCTACTCGACCGCCACCGCACCGGAGACGGGCGCGGTGGCCTGGCAGCGGAACGTCGACGGCCACCTGGCACTGCTCGCCCCCGACGGCACGGCGTCACGGAGGTGCAGAATCCTTCCGCTGCACTGCTCGGGGAAGGTCGCCGCCTCCCGGTACGAGGCCGAACTCCCGGGCGTGGAAGGGGAGTTCCGGGTCGAGTCGACGAGCGTGCTGCACGGCTCCTGGGAGATCCGCGTGCACCGCGTCCAGGCACCGGCCGAGGCTGCGGTCCGGGAGGGCGGTTACGCGGTGGCCGACACCGCCCTGCCCGAGGCCGAGCGGGGCGACGGCTGGGCCCTGACCCGTACGGGCTCGGGGCTGACCAGTGTGGTCGTGGCGCTGCACGGCTGGGACGAGACCTCGGGCGTGGCCCGCGAGGTCGACGCGAACGCCTTCGGCCCGCACTCGGCGACGCCGTACCTCCAGCGCGCGGCCGAATCCCCGGGCGCGAGCAGGCTGTTCGTGACCCTGGTCGCGCTGACCCGGGACGCCGTGCATCCCCAGGCCCTGCGCGAGGCGGTGTCGTGCGCGGTGACGGAGGAGGGCCGCGCCCTGATCATGTTCCCGGACGGCGAGACGGTCTCCGTGTGACGGAGACGTACGCCCTCAGCCAAGGCCGTCCCCCGGTGGGAGCGGAGCCAGTTGTCCGACGAGTTCCGCCGCCATCGCCTTGATGGTCTCCAGCCCCGCCCTCCCCCAGGGGCGCGGTTCGAGGTCGGCGGCGCACACCGTGCCCAGCGCCATGCCCGTGGAGTCGATGAGCGGCGCGCCCAGATACGAGCGGATGCCGAACTCGTCGACGACCGGATTGCCCGCGAACCGCGGATAGTCGCGGACGTCCTCCAGGACGAGCGCCTTACGTCGGACCACCACGTGCGGGCAGAACCCGTGGTCGCGCGGCAGCCGTCGGCCCACGCGCGGCTTTTCCTCGTCGGAGTCGGCGCCGGTCCGTCCGGAAGTGCCGGTGTCGGCCGGAACATGGAGCCCGGCGAAGAACTGCCGTTCCTCGCCGATGAAGTTGACCATCGCGTAGGGCGCTCCGACCAGCTCCGCGAGGCGGTCCGCGAAGGCGTCCAGGGCGGGCTCGGGCCGTTCCCCGAGGCCGAGTCCACGCAGTCGGCGGATGCGGGCGGGGGCGTCCTTGTCCTCGGGAGTCAGCAGCAGACGACCGGCCGGGCGTGGCGGGTCGTAGCTCATGGGCGGGCTCCCTCACTGTGGGCGGTGGGTGCGGGCGCGGGCGCGTGGGCCAGCAGATGGCGTACGAGGGTGAGCAGGGTCTGTACCCCCGAACTGGAGATCCGGGCGTCGCAGCGCACGATCGGGATGTCGGGGTCGAGATCGATCGCGGCGCGCACCTCCTCGGGGTCGTAGCGGTACGAGCCGTCGAACTCGTTGATCGCCACGATGAAGCCGAGGCCTCGCTGTTCGAAGAAGTCGACGGCCGCGAAGCAGTCCTCCAGGCGCCGGGTGTCGGCGAGGATGACCGCGCCGAGCGCGCCCTCGGACAGCTCGTCCCACATGAACCAGAACCGTTCCTGTCCGGGCGTACCGAACAGGTAGAGGACGTGTTGCGGGTCCAGGGTGATGCGGCCGAAGTCCATCGCCACGGTGGTCTCGACCTTGTTCTCGATGCCTTCGAGACTGTCGGTCGAGGCGCTGACCGTGGTGAGCAGTTCCTCCGTGCTGAGCGGCGCGATCTCGCTCACCGCGCCGACGAGGGTCGTCTTGCCGACTCCGAATCCTCCCGCCACCAGGATCTTCAATGCGGTGGGGAAGGGATCAGAGCTGTCGTCGTAGTCCATCGAGCACTGCCTCCAGAAGAGACCGGTCAGTGGGGTTGTGGTAGAACTCGGGCGGTTTGGTCGTGAGTGCCCCGCAGTCGACGAGGTCGGACAGCAGCACTTTGGTGACGGCCGCCGGCAGCTTCAGATGGGCGGCCACCTCGGCGACCGAGACGGGCACCCGGCAGAGGTCGATCGCCTGGGCGTGTTCGGGGCCGAGGTAGCCGAGCGGGGTGGCTCCGGTGGCCATCACCTGGGACATGAGGTCGAGGGCGGTGGTCGGCCGGGTCCGGCCGTTGCTGACGGTGTAGGGGCGCACGAGCCGTCCGGCCGCGTCGTCGAGCCAGGGCCCGTCGCCGGCCGCCGTCACGCTCAAGGCCTCATCGCCGAGGGTTCGGCGGACTGCCGGGGCGCGGTCATCAGATAGGGGCGGACGCTCTTGACCAGCATCGCCATCTCGTAGCCGAGCACGGCGGCGTCGGCCTCGCGGCCGGCCAGTACGGCGAGACAGGTGCCGGAGCCGGCGGTGGTGACGAACAGCAGGGTCGAGTCGAGTTCGACGACGACCTGCCGGACCTCACCGCCGTCCCCGAACCGGACGCCCGCGCTGCGTCCGAGGGAATAGAGACCGGAGGCCAGGGCGGCCATGTGGTCGGCGCTGTCCGGGTCGAGTCCGTGGACGGACTTCACGAGTCCGTCGCAGGACAGGAGTACCGCGCTCGTGGTGTGCGGTACGCGCTGGACGAGGCCGCTCATCAGCCAGTCGAGATCGGATACATGGCCGGTCGGCACATCGCTCGCCATGGTGGATCGACTCCTTGGGGTACGAAGGTCTGCGGGAGCGCTGGAGGTGGGGGCAGGGGTGGAACAGCGGGGGGTGGTCATCCGGCCGGTGCGCTCCCGTCGTGCCGGGCAGTGAGGTCCAGGTCGTGTCCGGGCGCGCGCAGTCGGTGCACCTCGGCTATGTGGGGCGGGTCCAGGGGCGGTACGTCGTCGACGCGGCCCGCGTCGGTGGGCGGCGCAGGGGTGTCCGGGCCGGTCGGGCGCATGGAGACCCGCTCCATGGGCAGCGGCTCCAGGTGTACGGCGTCCGACGCGGCGGGGCGCGGGGGCTCCGCGTACGTCGGTTCCGTGGGCGCCGACGGCCTGGGGGCCGGTTCCCCGTACGCCGCCGCGTACTCCCTCTCCATCGCGGCGATGGCCGGGTCCGTGTAGCCGGGCTCCAGCTGGCGCGCTTCGGCGAGTCCGATGCCGCGCTGGAAGGCGGCCATGAGGCCGGGGTCGTGTCCGACGAGTTCGCCCTCCGGGCGGGGCGCCGCCGGGCCGCCGCGCAGTTGGGGCGCGATGTGTTCCTGGGCGCGGCGGCGGGGCAGCTGGGGCTTGCCCATGGTGCCGCGCACGGCGCCGTTCCTGGGGGCGGTCGGCGCGGCCACGTTGTCCGTGACGGTCCGCCGGTCGTCGGGTCGGATGCCGGGCATCGCCTCCGCGGGGTTGGGCCGCTCCCCCTGGGCCCCGCGTACGGGCAGCGGCACCGGGCCCCGGCCGTTCGGCGCCGGTGCGGCGGGCCGGGCCGCCTCCGGGCG